>JAWWQA010000362.1:0-5377 GCA_033854695.1 Rubrobacteraceae bacterium | reverse complement strand
ACCGCCTACCTCCCCCTGGCCAGCAGAGAGGTAGCGCAAACCCACCTCGACGCCGGGTATCTCGGGCAGGCGGGGGGGCAGGAGACCCTCCTGGAGGGTACGGGCAACCTCGCTGCGGTCCCGGTAGAGCCGTGCGTTGTCCACGGCAAGCCCTGCGCGACGAGCGAGTTCTTCGGCTAGCTTCAGATCGGCAGACCCGTAGCGTCGCCCCGACTCCGCTGATACTAGCGTTATCGCTCCCAGCGTTCGCCCCCGCGCGACTAGCGGCACGATAATCACAGATGTGAACCCAATCTCACGTATGAGCCGCAAGTGTTCCGCGTCGCGGGCAGTGGCCACAAGCACATCGTCGCTGATTTCAGGGTGGAACTCTGGCTGACCGCTGCGCACTACACGCAGCACCCCTTGTGGTAAGTCCGGGTCGGGTGGGTAGCGCTCCTGTAGCTTGTGGGCCAGCTCCAACTTCTGCGGATCTTCGTGCTGAACCGCGAGCCGCTCGATCGAGCCATCTTCCTCGGTGACATCTACCGCACACCAGTCGGCGAGGCGGGGTACCGCAAGGCGGGCCATCTTGGCCAAAGTGGTCCGGTAATCGAGTGAGGAGGAGAGCGACGCCCCCGCCTCGGCCAAGAACCGCTGCGTCTCCTCGTTCTTCTTGCGCTCGGTTATGTCGTGAGCGACGACACATAGGGTTTCCCTGTTGTTGCGGAGGATGGTACTCGCGCTGACCTCGACATCCATCAGCGAGCCGTCCTTGCGGCGATACTTCCTCTCGCCTACGAAAGGGTTCTTTTGTTCTAGGACGCGCCGGATGTTCACATCGATGCTCTTCCGGTCAGCAGCGACGATCTCGTAGAGCGTCATGCTACTGAGCTCTTCCTCTGCGTAGCCGAGCGTCTCCTGGAACGTGTGATTAGACTCCACAATACGTCGGGTTTCGATTTCCACGAGGAAGATGTTCTCCGTAGCTTGCTCAATCACCGTATGGTAGAGTAGCTCGCTTTGCTTGACCGCTTCCTCGTTCTTCTTGCGCTCGGTTATGTCGCGCACCACCAGCACAGCACCCGTAATTCTCCCGTCCACGACGATGGGTGCGTGGGAACAAGCCACATCGATAGGTGATCCGTCTCTGTGAAAGAACAGGTCCTCGTGATCGCGTAGAGTTTGACCCGACTCGAATACTCTTACTAGCGGACACTCTGAGATAGGATACGGTCGTCCGTCCGGGTAGTGGTGATGCATTTTGTCGTGCAGTACTTCTCCGAGGAGTTCTTCCTGGCTCCAGCCAAAGGTCTGCTCTGCGGCAGAGTTCATGAACGTCACCTGTCCCTCTGTATCCCACAGGAACAGCGAATCGGCGGCATTGTTCGTTATAGTCCTGGTAAGACCGAGCTGGTACTGCAGCGCCTCCTCGCTCCGCTTGCGCTCGCTAACGTCGCCCAGCACCCCGACGAAGTTGACTAGATTCCCCTCTTCGTCGCGCACGGGCGAGATGCTGAGCTCGTTCCAGAGGAGGATGCCGTCCTTCTTGTAGTTGCGCAAGACCACCTGGCATTCGCGCTCCTCCCTGATGGCGGCACGCAACTCCTCTAGGGCCGGCTGATCTCGGTCTTCGCCCTGCAGGAACCGGCAGTTCTTGCCGACTGCCTCCTCAATGGAGTAACCGGTGATGCGCTCGAAGGTGGGGTTAGCGTAGACGATGGGGTTGTCTGGCTCGTTGGGGTCGGTGATGACAATAGCACCGCGGCTGGCAGCGAGAGCCTGCTCCCGCAACCACATTTCATTCTGCCGATACCTAGATAAACTTCGCCGCTTGGATAGTTCGGGCATCCTCGCCTCTGTTAGCTGCAGTCCAACACCACATAGTTAATAATTGTCAATACTCGCAACTAGTCTAGCGCACGCACCTCTCTTTTCGCCAATAGAGCAGAGCTGCACAGACATGCAGCGTGTAACGACGCGTGATCGGGGGTACATAATATTTCAATGTTGTCCGATCTGCTGGAGCTTTTTGATGGTAGCTGAGATCGATCTGAGACTCGTGCCTGAGCCCGAGGTCGTTACGAACGCACGCCATGCACTGGACCAGCTGGCGGATCTATTGCCGCATGAGAAGCTGGAGAACGTCCGACTGGTGGTGAGTGAGCTGGTGGCCAACAGCATTCGCCACGCCGGGCTCTCACTCGATGACCAGATCTTGCTCTCGGTAATGGTCTCGGGAAGGTCGGTGCGCGGGAGGGTGTGCGACCCCGGCCCCGGCTTCGACAAGCCCTCTGAGCCAAGACCGCGGACCGACTTAAGTGGTGGATGGGGCCTGCCCATCGTCGAGAGGATCTCCGATCGCTGGGGCGTCGAGGGGAACAGCCACGTGTGCGTTTGGTTCGAGATCGACTAACATATCGTCCTCTCGTCCTTGGAAAGCTAGGCGGACTTCATATAGACTCCATGGAGCTAGACACCCTGTGATGGGAAGTAGTTGCCCTACGACATAAACGACCTTAACGACTAAGCTTTGCCACCCTACCCTCTAGTCATTTATGTCGTTTTGTCGTACTCTTTCAGGTAGCGAGAGTTTGCCTACAGCGATTGTGTGGCCTGGGAGTACTCTGTTCGCAACCGGAGCTGGGTCCCGCCGGCGAACCAGTGCCTCCCGAACTCAGTTCGGGAAGGCAGAACTCTGGTATTCTCTCACCGGCCACCAGCCTTTTCCAGACGGTCCGCGGCCTCCCGAAGCTCCTTCGCCAGCTCGGCGTTGCTTATAGTGGACTCGCCACCGGAGGCGCTGCTCGAGTCGGTGGAGGAACCGGCGCTGCTGCTGGAGGGCTGGTCCAACCCGCTACCGGAGGAGCTGACTACTTCGCCGACCTTGCGAGGGTCCTCCCCGTTCACGACCCGCTCTACCTCCGACTGATTTTTCAGCTTGATCACGTCCTCGGAGTATGCGTCAACCAGGGCGGTGAACTGCACATCCGGGGTGCCTGATGCTGAAGCGGAGAGCATCCAGTATAGGTTGCCGCCCTTCACCACCGGCCTCGGCTCATAGAAAGATGTGCCCTTGAGCTGGTTGAACGCATTATTTACAAAAGTCTCTGCCCGGTCCGGACCGATCAGGGGCTGCTCGAACTTGTAGATCTGTACCGCTCCATCCGTAGCATTTATGTAGTAAGCCATGTAGGCACTCTTTGACGTGCCATAAGGTTCTACTGCTGAATACCATTCCGGTCCGCTGTCGGTGGGTATCAGGAACGGGAACTGGTTTGGCTTGGTCTTGCTGCTGTCGCTGTTGCTGCCGTTGTTGCTGTCGGAGCCGAGGTGGGGCACGTCCGGCATGTTCTGGTGGGTAAACCAGGCGTTCCAGATCCCATCCTTATATTGGTATGCGTGGCTGAAGTATTCGGCCATCTCCTCCGGGAAGAACCGGCCGCCGGAGTACTTCGAGGCAGCCTCACTTGGTGAGAGGTCTTCGATGGATCCATCAGAGCGGAACACCAGAACCCCACCGTACTGCGGGACCTCAAGGGGTATGATCCCGCGCCAGCTGAGATGGTATCTCAGGTATGGCTGGACGATCACTGTCTCCCCATCAAGGACGGTCATATAGTTACGTGGGCTATAGTCTGCCCAGAACTTCTTGCCAACGGAGTTCCAGCCGATACCCCGGTTGAAGCAGCACAGCCCGTATCCTGGGTCGAACTCTGTGTTGTCTTGGGTAACATCCGCTGTGGTGTTGATGACCAGGTCACCGGGCTGCTTGCCAGTGTACTTCGTGGAGAAGTTGTTCGGCTCCAGGGGCACAATCCACTTCGCCTGCGAGCCATTGATAAGCGGGTCGGCGTTGCCTGGGGTGACGGTCGGGTCGCTGACCTTGTTGGTGGCGGTCGTCTCGGCAACCTCCAAGGGCAGAAACCTGAAACCGGTTGTCTCTGGTTCGGTCTGGATGTTCTGTATGTTAGTCTCGTCCAGGTAGGCCTCGTAGCGCCAAGCCTCCCCGAAGATGCCACTGGATATCCACAGAATGAAGAAGAAGATGGCCAGCGGTATAAAGATCACCGGCCTCCTCCATGCGGCCATCACCGCACTGGCTACGGCCAGCCCCAGCAGGATTAGACCGGGCCAGTGTTCCCAGAGCGCCATAGCGAACGGGTGGATGATCTGGGGCACGAGGAGCCCGGCGATGAGCAGCAGGACGGCCCCCGCCACCAGCAGTCCGAAGCAGCTCAAGCCGACTATCTTCGGGTCCTTGAGTTCGCGGCCACGGCCTGAGTACAGCGTTCCGAAGTAGCTCACCCCTCACTCCTTCTCATATGCTCCTCGAATTCCTCTCTGTCCTTCTCCACCTTAAGCGCTTCGAGCTGCAACCTGAGCTCGTTGTCCTTCTTCTGTGCCAAGGTCTTATAGCCCCTGAGAATCTCCCGCCTGTAGGGAGGCAGCGCCGGGTTGTTCAGGTCCTGCTCGAGCTGGCGCATGTAGCGGTCATGCTCCTGGGACTCCTTCTCCTTCAGCACTATTCGCCCCGCTACGGTCCGTCTTGCACGGGCCGCGAGGACCTTAGTGATCACGGTGTTCAGGAGTAGCGGAAGGCCCACCCCTACTATCAGAAGCACACAGAAGGCCACCAGGGCCTCGATGAGAACCACTTACTCCTCCTTCTCGAGTATGCGGTACAAAAGGATCACCTCCACCAGGTCACGCCTCTGGCAGCGCTCCTCCAGGGCCTCATGTATATAGTACCTGAGAGGCTTGGAGGAGGTGCTCGGAGGAGTCTCCCTTGAAGAGGTAGTGGGACGCTGCTATGTCCTCCGGTTGCGACCCCTGAGCATGTGCCATCAGCCGCTCAACGACCGGACGTGGTATACACCAACTAATACACCAACCTGCCACGAACAGCGGCGAACAACGAGGAACAGCCTATGGGAGCATTTACCTGATTTGCAGGTATTTTTTGAATATCTGGAAACAGTCGCGGACAAACTAAGACTGACTCTGGATCAGTTAGTGAAGGTTCGAATCCTTCTCCGGCAGCTCCCCTAAAAGCCCCCTTTTGCGGGGCTTTTTCAAGTCGTAATATCCGGCGCCATTTTCTACTAATCTACCTGCTCTCTAGAGCCTAGCATCGATCTAACAGAGTAGTACTAGCCACCACGAGCGATCTCCTGCATGGCGAGTACTACGTCGATAGCCGCCGCGCCGAAGAGTCCCCGGCGGCGAAAGACCCCGTGGTAGCCTGCAAACTTTGGGAGATCAGCGCCCGCAGGGTGGGGCTTGGCAACAATTCTCCCGTGAGGACAACCGCGGGTGAGCACGATACCCCCGAAGCGCGAGAAGGTGCGGGAGCATCAGTCGTGTCCAAGGCTGTAGAGGAGCAGCTATGAACTGT
>JAWWQA010000361.1:0-3321 GCA_033854695.1 Rubrobacteraceae bacterium | reverse complement strand
AAACTGCAAGGTAGTCCCGCCGACGACTAACGGCCCGTAGACGAGGTAGGAGTGGCCGGTGATCCAACCGACATCGGCCGTGCACCAGAAGATGTCCTCTTCCTTGTGATCCAGCGCCCACATCATGGTCGCCTCGAGTTGGGTTAGATAGCCTCCTATGGTGTGCAGAATGCCCTTGGGCGCCCCTGTAGAGCCCGACGAGTAGAGCACGAAAAACTGGTCCTCGGCATCCATCTGCTCGGCCTCGCACTCGTCACTCGCCCCGTCCATCAGCTCGTCCCAGTACTGGTCGCGCCCCTCCTCCATAGGAACGTCGTCACCAGTGCGCCTGACCACGACCACATTCTCGATTGTAGAGGTCTCCTGCAAAGCCTCATCAGAGTTCTCCTTCAAGGGCGTCTTCTTCCCGCCGCGCGGCGCCTGGTCGGCGGTGATCAGGATAGTAGCCCCGATGTCGTTGATCCGCTCGGCAAGCTGCCTCGGCTGGAAGGCCGAGAAGACTACCGAATGCACTGCGCCTATCCTTGCGCAGGCCAACATCGTTATGGGAAGCTCCGGGATCATCGGCAGGTAGATGCTAACCGTGTCGCCCTTACCTATCCCAAGGTTCTTGAGCACGTTGGCGAACTTGTTGACCTCGGTAAGGAGCTCACCGTAGGTGTAGGTCTGCTGATGGTCGGGCTCGTCTCCAACCCAGATCAGAGCGTTCTTGTCGCCCTTGCCGTCCTCGATATGGCGGTCCAGGCAGTTATAGGCGGCATTGATCCTGCCACCGACGAACCACTGGACAAAAGGCGGATCCCAGTTGCAGGCCTGGTCCCACTCCTGGAACCAGTGCAGCTCCCTCGCCCAGCTCTCCCAGAAGCCCTCACGGTCCTCCGCGGCCTTTTTCCAGATCTCGGGATCTTGGATATTGGCGTTCTTGCGAACTCCTCCGGGGGCGAGTAGACTTGAGAACCTGGGTCCTCGCCGCTGTTCTGCTGGCCGTTTTGCTGCTCTTCGCTCATCGCTCTCCTTTTTCTTCCCGCAAGCTACGAGCCTGTAGGAGATACTGGTCCTGACGCTCTCTTTATTAGTGTTAGCTTTGTATTTACTGGCTAGTGCTATAGGCGCCGCCTACGAATATATAGCCTTGTAGGTGCCACTCACGATCTCGCCGCCGTCGACGATCAGGTGGTCCTGCTCTATCTGCTCTCCGGCGAAGTAGGCTTCGAGACAGCGGCGGGTATCGTCGGCGTAGTGCTTCTGCGCATCCAGCGTAGTGCCAGCAGTGTGTGGCGTCATCATATGGTGAGGCATCGTCCGCCACGGATGGTCAGAGGGTGCAGGCTCGGGATCCCACACGTCGCCGGCGTAACCAGCCAGATGGCCTTCTTCCAAAGCCTCGACGAGGGCATCGCGGTCGACGATCGCGCCGCGTGCTGTGTTGACCAGCCAGGCGCCCTTCTTCATGCTAAAGAGCACGTCCCGGTCGAAGAGGCCCTCCGTCTCCGGAGTGAGGGGCGCTTCGATAACGATAACGTCGCAGTGGGCCAACATGTCGTCAAGGCGCGTGTAGCGGAAGCCACAGACTGCCTCTTCGACATTGGAGAGGCGCGAGCGCTTGTAGTAGTACATCTTCACATCGAAAGGTTTGAGACGCATGGCGACCAGTTGCCCGATCGCGCCTGCCCCGTAGATGCCGACCGTCTTGCCTTCCAGGTCATAAGCCCTCTTGGCGAGCCCAGCGATGTCCCACTCGCCGTTGATCACCTGGAAGTACTGCGGAACGAAGTTGCGCACCAGGTTTAGGATACACATCACGGCATGCTCGGCGACGCTAACCACGTTGCTTGCAGTTTGCTCGGCGACGGTGATGTCCCTCTCGGCAGCCGCAGCCAGGTCCACGTGGTCTGAGCCAACGCCGGCTGTGAGAATGAGCTTGAGGTTAGGCGCGTTTTCCATCATCTCTCTGGTCACGTATACGGGCCAGAAAGGAGTAGTGATCAGGATATCTGCGTCCTCAAGATTTTCCTCGAGTTCGCCACCCTCTCTATCCGTTGTCGTGATCAGCTCGTGCCCTTCGCTCTCCAGCCACTCCCGCAGTCCGATTTCTCCATCAGCGCTGCCCGGTACCGGTTGTCCTTCAAGCTCCCCGAACTCCACCTTGTGTCCGTTAGCCGGGTAAAGAACCATCACTATCTTCACGTACTCCTCCTCCTACTTCCGATTCCGTCTCTCATCCAGATGGCATTACTATCGCCGTGAAACCGAGTATTACCCTCTGGAGTTAACTTCTAACAAGAAAGGCCTAAAGCTCTACGGTTCGGGTACCCTCGCGTAATGAGCAACCGTTAGCCACGTTCGGAGGATTGCTTGACTGTCGATGCGTGATAGTACAGTCGAAGGAGATCCAACGAGAGAAACGGTGCGCCTCAGTGGAGGCAAGCCAGAGGCATCCCGCCCCCTAGCGCTACACCAATGCCATTAAGAAGGATCAGAGCCTCTTCTACTACTTCTAGGACCCGGCTCGTAAGTTGCCGCTACAGTCTCACGCAGCCATTGGAGATACAAGAGCTCCATTTCAGCCCACGCATCAATGGCTACGATCATCGATTCACCAAGCGGTCCCCACACCTTCCAGTAGCGCTTTGCACGAACAGAGAATATGTTCACCAAGTCCTCGGCTAGGGTTAATTCTTGGAGCACTGCCTCTTTGCTTAGTAAATCCTGTATTGGAAGCCTCCTCTATGTGGTCGCTACAAGGGAGAATATTAGTGTTGGTGGGCATCTAACTCAAATAAAAAGGAGAAAATGGCCCAAAGCGTGTAGCGTGATTGCACCAATGGATGCGTTGAGAAGGGGCGACGGGGGTACACATATCACTCTATGCAGTAAACACAATTTATGAAGTAAACACGCTTGCGGGAAAGGATAAGAAACAGTTCGGGGCGTAAATATCAGGCGGATACGATTGTACAGTAAACCAAGGTCCAAACCCTTAGAGATAACCTATCGCATACCCTTAAAAACGTTCCTGATTCCTGCTACGTAGTTGCGAATATAGGACCGCGTACGACGGGTTGACATGTGCAGGGGGAAGAAAGTATCGTAACGTACGAGGATCGGCGGCCCCACTAAGCACTGAGCTTCTTCAACTATACGGTCACAAGCACAGGCCGCCGATCCCACATAGTTAGGTCGGGTTCTCAAGCCCACGTGGGGCAATCATCGTCAACACCTGAAAGCCAGCATTGGAGGCCTGATTTCTGAGAACTACTTTAGCAGCAACTAGATAAATAAGGCCTTGCTAGAAGAAATAGATTGCGCCGTTTGGTGGCA
>JAWWQA010000360.1:0-10747 GCA_033854695.1 Rubrobacteraceae bacterium | reverse complement strand
CTCTGCCGTTGGGGCTACATGCTAATGATCGATCCCGCGGGGGCTCTCGCGGAAACCCGACGTGTGTTGCGGTCGGGGGGTAGGCTAGCGTTCTCTGTCTGGGGCGCTCCCGAGCGCAACCCGTGGGCGTCACTGGTTGGCAGGGTCCTAGTGGCGCAAGGTTATGTCCCTCCGCCCGACCCCGAGGCGCCTGGCATCTTCGCTATGGCCAATCCGGAACGTATCCGGAAGCTTGTTATGGGGGCCGGCTTCGCCGAGCCCGAGATCGAGGAGGTCTCCCTTCGCTGGCCCTTTACGGACCAGGATGACTACTGGCAATTCCTTATCGAGGTAGCAGGAGCCATCTCCTCTGTCTTGCAGACTCTTCCTCCTGAAGCACAGGCTACCGTTCGTGAACAGGTGTACGAAGCGGCTGGGCCGTTCCGTTCAGGTGAGGGTTACGACTTCCCGGCTGTGTGCCTTAACGCCGTGTCTCATTGATCCCCAACTATCCGGGCTATGCGCGCATCGCTACCTACGGACGGCTCGGTTTGAGCTGCCTATCGGCACTGGGCTATGGCTGATCGGTAGGTTAATTAGTCCCTCTCCTCTGATTTTCCCAGGGATTGGCAGGAAAGACGCTTACAGAAAGCGCCGAGTGCACCAGTTGCTGCCCTGTCAGAGCCCATTTACGCTTTTTGCCTGTTGTGCTCTGGCTACCTGCTGCTACCATACTGTGAAGCCGTTAGTCGACGGGGAGTGTAGGTACTTGTACTCAGAGCTCCCTCACGAAGGAGGAAAGACATGGGCAGGCAAGCGATACTGCCGCTCACCGTGATAGGGGTGGCACTCGTCGTGGTACTCACGGCATGTGGGGGTGCATCGAACGCACCGGGAGATCAAACCTCGTCGGGCGGGAGTGCAACAACCTCGGCGAACGGTAATCCGTACAATGTGGGTCCATCGGTGACATCGCTCCAGGGGGCTGGCTGGGAGGCTACAGCGCTGGAAGAGCCTCAGGATACGTACACGGTGCCACAGATTGGCTACGTGGAGGCGGACGCCCCAGACGGGGAGCCTATCGACCTGCAGTTTTTCGAGAGCCCCGAGGACGCTCAGGGCGAGTTGGACGAGACGAAGAAGCAAGAGGCGCCGTTTGAGGGAACGACCATAGGCAACGTCTTGGTTTTCGACCCCGAGGCGGACACGGCGGCGGTGTCGGCGGACAACCTCCAAGCGCTGCAAGATCTCCTAAAGTGATCCTGGAAATACTGCCGGGTGGGCCTTACGAGAAAACGGGGCCTACATAAGCTCTGTTACCAATGACTGGAAATGAGCTTTGCAGAGTCGCCTCGACTTGATCGTCGCGCACTCTCAGCCGGTAGATCAGTAACCGCAACCGACCCTCGAACGCTTAGTAACACGAAGGAGGCCGGAACCCTGTGTAGGGTCCCGGCCTCCTTCTGTCAGGTTCGGCGGATAGCATGCTGTCTCCCTGATCATCCGATACCACAATCCCGCATCCATCTTTGCTGTCTCCCGACAGCTTACGTCGTCGTGGGCTTTGCCGTTCTCCTAAGATGCGGCTCGTCGTTACTCAAGATGGTCTACTGCGGAAAGCGAGCCAGGCCTGAAGATACCTCTGCTTTCCTATGCACTATCTGGCACCCTTACCATCGTTGAGAGGATTTGCCGGGTTACGTCTCCCTCTGGCGAATCGTTCTCGATCAAGACCGTGTATCTATAATCTTGTTCTTCGAAGGTACCCACAGTGAAAGGACCATAGTTTGCTCCCTGCGGGGGGTCTAGGCGCTTGAGGTTGGCCCTGGTGCCGTCAGGAAGAGCGACGTCCTCGAGCTGCTGAGGCGTACCGAGGCCGTTGGTAGGATCCTGTGTGGGAGTGCTAGCCGGTGCAGCGGTTAGTGTTCCCAAAGTCATATAGTGGACGTACGGCCGGACTATTTGACCAGGATCTGGATCAGAATATAGGAATAGGATCGTGTACTTGTCCCCGCCGGTCGTGTGCGGGTTGCCCTCGTTCGGATCTTGCTCTATTGCAACGCTGCCGACTTTTGCCGGAAGGGATGCGGGAAGCATGATGGGAGCCGTGGTCATCTGTCGCAGGGTGGGCAGAAGCGGACCAAAAGCTGAGTCTGGGGAAACGGTAGCAGGAGCAGCGTTACCGGTAGTAGCCTGAGCTTGCTGAGTGATAGCTTCTACGGTGGCGGTGGTATCTGCGCTACTGGCTTGCTCCGTTGTACTGGCGGTGTCCTTGTTACTGGAAGTATCTCCAGTGTCCGACGTTCCAGAACAAGAAGCGAGGGTAGCAAGGAGCACCAAATGGATCAGCATCACCGCGCTTAAAGCTTTTGTACCGATCATACCCCTGCCTATAACCGATGCACTGTTACCTGTTGCAGGTACAGTACCACCTACTGTGTTACAAGGCATCAAGGGTTCAGAGAATACATCTACCATTACGGCAACCAGCCCGACGAGCTCTTCTACTTGTCAGAAGATCCCCTCGAACAAAAGAACCTGGCGGGCGAACAAGGCAAAGAAGTAGAGAAACGGCGCTGACGCTCTCCTCAAGTGGCGTTCGAGCGTCAGCGCCGCGTACTAGCCGTTAGCAGTCAGCGTTCAGCCATCAGGTTCCTGGTGGTAGTACGGATCGTTCTCGCGGAAGCGTTCCGTCGATAAGTACCGAGGACGACGCTCTTTGGCAGGGCCGAATCTCCGGCTTTACCCTTTGCTGACAGCTGATCGCTGACGGCTGAAAGCTCTAATAAAAGACATTGTTCTTCAGCTTGTAGTACAGGCGGTAGTACACCGGCTCGAACTTGTACCACGCGGCAGCGCGCGCCGGTTTGACCGGCAGGTCGAAACAGCCTAAAGAGTCCGCTATCTCTCCGCCGAAGCCTTCCTTGAATTTGTAAACGTTCCACAAGGAGCTGCTCTCGTCCAGGTTCTCAGCCTTAGGCACGCCCACCATGTCGTAGTGCGTAAGGCCACGCCGCCTGGCCCAGCGCATGACCTCCCACTGCAAGATGTAGTTGGGCTTGAGGTTACGCTTCTTATCGCTCGAGGCGCCGTACATGTACCAGTACTTATCACCAAAGGTGAAGACGTACATTCCGGCCAGCGGCGTCTCTTCGTGCCTGGCAAAGAACAAATGTCCCTGGCCTGCATGGTGCATCGCCCGCATCACGCCGTGGAGGTAATCGCGCGACCTTCGTAGGACGTAGCCTTCTTTCCGCTCTGACGTGGCCTTCATCCATTCGTAGAAAGTCTCCCAGCCTTCCTCGAACTGTGGTTCGACCACCTCGACGCCTTTTCTGGCGGCCAACCGGACGTTGTAGCGCGTCTTGCTCTTCATCTTCGCGAGCAGATCTTCTTCCGGCAGACTCAGGTCTACGACTAAGGTGGTCTTCAGGTTCAGGTCGTAGCGGGATTTGCGGAATCCGATCTCACCAAGAAGGGCTTTTACGTCCTTCTGCTGCTCGGGGACTTCGGGCTCTATCTTGACGGTGTGTGCGCCTTCGCGCTTGGCGGCAGCGTGCACGCCCTCGAAGAAGGCCCGGACGGCCTCCTCGTCGTCCCAAGGCAGCCAGGGCCCCTTGGTGCAGTACATGAGGACGCCGGGAACCGGAGCGGTATTGTAGGCGAGGAACTGCCCGAGCCCCACCACCTCGCCGTCCCTCTCGAGAACTAGGCGAATTGGCCTCCAGCCCAAGCGCCGCTTGAACTCGCCCCACTCGTAGCTCTGCAGGACATGACCGCCGCCCGGCGAGTTCTGGAGCCAGCCGTCCCACTCGGCCTGGGTGACGCTTCGGGTTTCCCTTGTTGTGTAAGGGGTAGGGGCTCGCACGGGCCTGCGTACCTCGGGAGTCGAGATATGGCCGGTGTTGACTGCTACGGTTCTCTGTATCTCTTGGGATTTATGCACCTGGTGCAAGTCATTCCGCCTTACCCCCCCAATGTGTTTCTTCTCGATCCTGTTCGCTTACTACATTCTCCCTTCGGGCAGTATAACCAATTATGAAATTTGTTTCAGTAATGTGAACAGCTATAAAGTGGCGACACATTTTCCGAACAGCACATCTGACGCTTCCCTACCTCGTCCAGAAGCTTGCTTCACCGTCACCCACGGTATATGACCAGTTAGCGGTGTCGCTGGCCGTCTTGTGCAGGCCACGATCCGCGAACTTGACCAGCAGGCTGTTGCGTCTCCCTTTGCGATAAAAGAAGCCCAAACGATGCAGATCGCTCGACTCGAGCGAGATAGGCGACTCGAGGAACCTGTACCTGACGATCTGCACCCCTGCCCGCCGGAAGAAACGGACTGACTCCCGGAGCAGCGCCCGTGCCACGTCGCGGCGCTCCGGGAGCGTTGTAAGGTCGAGCAGGTTGCCGTCCTGGCCCGTCGAGGTCACCATGAGCACGGCGTAGCCGAGGAGGATCTCCTCCCCCTTCACGCCCAGGACAGTCACCGGGAACTGGGGAGAGCCGGGGCCGTAGCGCCAGCGCAGGAACGTCGAGTCCTTCTCCGGCACGCAGGGGACGCTCGAGGCAACCTTCTCGAAGAGCTCGTCAAAGGACTCGTCGAACTCTTCGATCACCTCCGCCTTCAAGTCACCCCCGAAACCGCTACTCAACGCTTCATCGACCATCCGGAGCCCCCCGTTCAGGAGCTTCTTTACCGGCGCGGGGATCGGCGCGCGTGTGCGCATCGGGGGCGGCGCGACGTGCTCTTCAGCGTCCCGCGGTTCTGTTACGGGACGGCTGCTGTACCCGCGAGCGGTAACGGTCTGTTCCCCAAGGTTCAGGAGCCTCCTTACCGGCGAAGGGATCGACGGCACCGGGAGCCTGGAGACGTTCAGGAGCTTCGCCGCGTACTGCAGCTGCCCCGCAACCTCGGCTCCCAGCCGGGACTCGACTTCGATCACCGCCGGCACCATGTCGCAGGCGACGCAGTTCTCGGTGGTGCGGAAGAACGTGCGCATCAGGGAGAGGGCCTGGAAGCCGTGCCGGGAGTGCACCATGTAGTCGCAGGGCGTGTGGGCAACGACCCGCTGCCCCTTGATCCGATAGTACTGGGGCGTAGCCGCCAGGTGGCCCACCACCTCACCATCGTCGGTCACCGCGACCCAGCGATGCATCTCCTTCCCCAGCGGGTGGCTCTTAAACCAGCGATAGGCGGAGGAGTAGAACTCGATGTCGCGGGTCTCGGGGAATTGAGGGTACGCGCGGATGCGCAGCCTCGCTACGCCGTCCTCGAGCGAAGGGTCATCGAACGGACGTACCACTACCTTCATCTTTCGAGCCCCAAATTCGTCCCTCTGCTAACTTCCATCCCTTTCGCCATGAGGCTGGCTCCTCTACTCTACGTTAACCGCGGGCGGCTCGTATCTGAGAGATAGAGTGTAAAGGAGCGGCCCGAAAGGATTCAAGCAAAGATGCCAGGATCGGGACCGGGTAGTACGTCGTAACGCCGCAGTGGCTTTGTAGGCGATGAGAGTTCTGCCGCAGGTGCAAAGGAGAGCCCCGTAAGAAGAGCACCGGAAGGTCAGCAAAGGTCAGGCAGTATTGAGTACTTGTAAAACCAGGAAAATCTCTGTATTTTGTCGCGTCGGAGAAATAGCGAGTTGGTGAATGTACTGGGTTTCTTAAGAGCACTTCTAAATCGCCGGGATTGGGTTTACTTGCTAAGCCTTCTCATCCCCGTCGTCATCTATAACCTTACCCTGAAAGCTCTAGACGTAGCTTCGCTACCCAATGATCACGAGCTTGCTCAAACTCTAAACTCGATGCGGCCGGCCGTATTCTTCAATCTGGGGTACGTGCTGTTCTGGATCGGGCTTTTCGGCGTGGCGCGCACCAGCAAGGGGGTTCTACGCCGGGTCGTGGTCTTTCTATTCCACACCGCGACGATACTCGTGGTGCTCGTGACCACATGCGCCCACCAGTACTTCCGGGAGACCGGCGCTACGCTAGAGTACGCCACCATCGCGGGATGGATCACCAGGTTCGATGAGATCGAACGTGTACTCCAACGGATACCGCTTTTGGTGTGGATACTCCTTGCGGCCGCCGTCTTCTACGCGATTCTGGGCCCTTGGCTCCTGACGCGCCTCGTCGAGAGGTGGCGAGGGTGGACAGGAACCACCTCTTCGGCCATTCCGGCCGTTGCTTCTTTTTTGACTTCTTTTGGGCTCTGCTTCCTGGCGTTCGGTCTTGTCTCGCTCTCGGTACAGACCGGCACCACTGCCTTAGCGAAGGACCCATTCGTCAACGTGGTCCTGACCGGAGTCGAAGAAGCTACCACCGGGACGCAAGTTAACGAGGCAACTACCGGGGAGGAAGCGACTACCAAGCGGGAAACTCAGCAGGCAGCTGTTGAGAAGAATAACCCGGATGTCGCTCCGGTCGTCGAGCATCCGGCAGCGCATGCTACCCTCGCGCAGACTTCCCAGACACAGAAGCGCAACGTTGTCTTCGTCCATCTGGAGTCGACCCGTGCCCGGTCCGTAACCCCATACAACGAGGACCTAAACAACACACCCTTTCTTAACGAGCTAGCCAAGCAGAGTCTCCTCGTCGAGCAGGCCTACGTGGGGAGCATCCCCCGGTCCCTTATGTCGAGTATCTCGGTCAACTGTGGGATTCAGCCGCCCCCCCGGCTGGGCCAGGAAGCCGAGCCGACCGGTGCCCCCGTCCCATGCCTCGCCGGCCTCCTTAGGGACCAGGGCTACAGCACCGCTTTCTTCTCCAGTAACGCTGACGAGTATGTGAAGTATGCAACAATGGACTGGGGATACGAGCAGGCTTTCGCTCCTCCTGAGCCAGGTGTGCCTGTCCAGTACCAGGACACGATCATGGATACGAAGAAGTTCGTGCATACAAGCCACTACGGCTACGAGGAAGATATCATGCTAAAGTCGAACGAGAAGTGGCTCCAAGAGCATAAGGACAAGCCGTTCGCGGTCGAATACCTGACGAACACGGGGCACGATGAGTATCGATGCATGGACACCCGTTACGGGAACGAGAACTTCTCGAACGACGACCTGCTCAACCACTACCTCAACTGCCTTCACCTGCAGGACATCTTTCTGCAGAACCTCTTCGATCAGTACAAGGAGCTGGGACTCTACGATAACACCATCTTCGTCCTCTTTGGAGACCACGGTGAGGGCTTCGGCGAGCACGGCCGCTTCATGCACGGCGACACCATCTGGGAGGAGGGACTAAGGGTCCCGCTGATCATCCACGCCCCTGGGTGGTTCGCAGGCGGTGAGCAGGCCAAAGGTCTATCGAACTACACCGACATTTTGCCCACCGTGCTGGAGATGTTGGGCTACGAGGTAAAGGACGGGGAGTACCCGGGCTATTCGCTGCTGCATGAGTTGCCCGAAGACCGTACCCTCATGTTCAGCTGCATCAGCTACCGCGAGTGCATGGCGAGCATAAAGGGTAATGAGAAGTATATTTACCACTATAATAAACAACCCGAGGAAGTCTTCGACCTGTCGGAGGACCCCTTGGAGGAGCACAACCTCGCAGACGAATACAGCAAAGAAGATTTAGACCAGCGGCGCAGAGACCTTTTCGCGTGGGTTTCGAGGATCGATACTCAGTACTACGGCTACAAATCCCTTTCCGAGGAAGGCGAGCCGGGAGGAGAGACGGGGCAGCAAGCCAAGCAATCGGGAGGGCAGCCGGCAGAGTCAACGGTGGCGGTAGGTCAGCCTCTGACGGTGGGAGACGTGGAGTGGACCGTCATGGACGCTCACCCGGCCAACAAGCTCGTCTCCTCCATAGACAGTGGTACAAAGCAGGGGAACTTCGTCGTAGTGGACTACCAGATTAAGAACATCAGCGACGAGGGCTTGACCCCAAGCTCGCAACCTATAGCCCTCTTCGACGGCAACGGACGCAAGTTCAAGTTCGACACGGATACCTACCTTTACATAGACTGGTCCAAAGTCATATTCCGTTTCACGGTGGCCCCCGGCAACAGCGAGGAAGGGCAGTTCATCTTCGAGGTTCCCCCAGATGCCTCGCAGTTTCAGCTTCAGCTCGGGGAGGCGAATCCCTTCTCCAACAACAGCGGGTATGTAAACCTTGGCTTCTAGTATTGCTCCGATCGAGAGAATTGTAAGTGCGGATAAAGACTAAATTCACAGATCAAAACGTTCTTATTTCAGTAGCTTTTCTGTTGATTGTGCCTACGCTTGCTCATCTGCTGTTCTCCTGGAGGGGCTTCGCTCCCGTCGATGATGGGTTTACGCTCGCATATAGCAGGCGCATTTTGGAGGGACAAGTTCCTCACCGCGACTTCATCATCATACGACCCTTTGTTTCTCCCTTGCTCCATACACCCTTTGTTCTCTTCGGTGGCGACTATACTTACTGGGTGTCTCGTTTCTTTGTATGGTTTCAATTCGCATGTATTAGTTGGGCATGGGTATCCGTGATCAACCGCGCCTTTAATAACCCTTTCAACAACACTATGAAGCTGTTGATTGGATTAATTAGCTTTGCCGCTTCAGTTCACTATTTCGTACTTACGGCATGGCATACGGTCGATGGTCTATTCCTGTCGTCGATTGGAGTGTGGCTGCTTGTGACGCAGAAGCACACCACCAAGAGAGTTATCGGATATTTACTAATAGCCACTGCTTATCTGTGCAAGCAAAGCTTCTTGTTCATGGCTCCATTGTTCATGTTGCTTTTGGGCGATTGGCGAGAGAAAAAGTATTGGGTAGCGATAGCTTTACCTGCAGTTGGTTACTGCGCTTATCTGTTGGCTACGGGATCTTTCTCAGAAGCTATTCTACAACTGACTTCACAGTCAGGCATAGTATCTACGGGTGTAGGCGGCTATCTAAATTATGGGACCTTGATCGGTATAGTCGCAGGATATTGCTCGATGTTTCTATTAAGCTCGAGCACTGTACCACTGCTAGGTACTAGTCGCGTATCAAGATACGTCGGAGCATCGATACTACTCTTAATACCGGCGCTTCTTATAGCAATTGGACTGTATCGGGCAAGTCTTGCCACGGTTTCTTTCGGTATCTTTGGGATGGTGCTTGGTATACTACTGTACTGCGTTTCGAAGGGAATAACGCGAGATAAAGATAAGATATCGATTACGTCAATAGCCTTATTATTGGCATGGAGCGCTTCCCTATCAGTAGGATACAATTTTCCGACTTTATTATTGGGGCCCTTGTTTACGATACTGGCAGCGTTTGTGTATTCCAGGCGCGAATCGCTTAATCCCAGGTTTCTTCAAGCAACGTTAATTATTGCGGGAGTAGCAATTCTATTGAGTTTCGGCGTGTCCAGGCCATACTACATATATCGGGAGCAGCCATCCGGCGAGCTAACCAAGACGTTGGACGGGGTACTCCCGGGTGGAAAGTTGATCTATACCAACCCGAATACTTATGAATTCCTGGTAGATCTCAATAACGCCACAGATATGGTTTCAGCAAGGAACAAGAAGTACGCGATCATTCCGGATGTTCCTGGATATTGGGTTCAGTCAAGGCAGCTGAATCCTTTGCTTGTGGATTGGCCCCAGCCGGTTGAGTTAAGCGATCAACACTTGATAGATCGCGTCACAAGCGACCTGGCATCCAAAAGGGGAGGAGTAACCGTAATAGTCCAGAAGGTGCACGCATTCTACCTGGCGGATGGGTTTGTACCATTGGATGACGATCAATATGCAGTGGTGCAATACGTTCGCTCGCACTTCAGGAAAACCGACGAAACCGAGTTCTTTGAGCTTTACGAGTGAACCTGGTTCGAGTCTGGGTCCCGTCGCTTCGAGAAGCAGTATCTTTGCGAGCAAGACGCAGAGCGTACGATGGAGCCCAGGTAGTAGGCCGAGGCTCTGTTGCACCAATTGCCCACCTATGATCCAGGAGAGTGCGCTCTCTTTCACGCTTACGGTCTGATTCCACATCGGTTCTTTACCGGTTGCTGCCAGATATTGCTAGTAGAATCATCTCCTATGGCAGACATGCGGACGAAGAACCTCCCTGACCATGTGGACCTTCTGGTGTTGGACGGTTCGGGCGAACTCCAAGCCGACGTGAGCCTGGAGGAACTGCCCTACCATTTGACTGACCCCGAGGCTCTGGTTTGGTGCGACATCGCCAGTACGGAGGGAGGGCAGGACGGGCCTTACGGGCGGCTCTTGCGGGATGTCTTCGGGTTTGACGACCTTACGATCGAAGACTGTTTCACCAGGAGCCATTTGCCCAAGGTGGACATCTACGAGGAGTACCTCTTCGTGGCCCTCTTCTCGTTTCACCTCTCAGAGAAGAGGCAGCGCGTCGAGACCGTAGAGGTGGACATGTACGTCGGAAACAACTACGTCGTCTGTGTGCATGCGCGCCCCTTGAGGGAGTTGGATCGGGTGAGGCGACGGCTGCTTTCGAGGAACGAGTTTGTCACCTCCTCGCCCGCCAACGTTGCTCACACGGTCTTCGACGCCGTGGTGGATGAGTACCTGCCGATCATGAACAGGCTCTCGGCGATGGTGGACGGCATCGAGGACAGGTTACTGGACGAGGACCCAGAAGATGATACAGCTGTCCTCGACTCCCTGTTTCACCTCAAGCACGAGCTGACCGCCCTGCGAAGGCTGGCCGTTCCGCTGCGGGAGGTGGTGGGTATCCTGCTGAGACCCACTACAAGGCGCATACCCGAGGAGAGCGCAGCGTATTATGACGACGTGCGCGACCATCTGATC
>JAWWQA010000359.1:0-13986 GCA_033854695.1 Rubrobacteraceae bacterium | reverse complement strand
TGGCGTTCAACTCTGAGGTCTATCGGGTTTGGTTGCAAATAGGGGATGAGGACAGTGTCTTGGGGATCGCACCCCTCTTCCACATAACAGGTCTTATCGGGCACATCACGCTCGCCGGCATCGCCGGGGTCCCTCTAATCCTCTTCCACCGCGTCGACCCTGGAGAGGTACTACGCCTCATCGATGAGTGGCGTCCTACCATGACCATCGGCTCCATAACCGCCTTCATCGCGCTGATGAACGCGCCGGGCTCCGAGGAGCACGACTTGTCTTCGCTTACCAAGTGCTACAGCGGCGGTGCCCCGGTAGCACCGAGCGTCGCCGATCAGTTCGAGGAGAAGTTCGGCGTCTACATACACATCGCCTACGGCCTCACCGAGAGCAACTCCCCGACCCACTTCGTTCCCTTGGGGACCCGCGCTCCGGTGGACGAGGAGAGCGGGGCGCTTTCGGTTGGGGTGCCGGTGCCAAACTGCGAGGCGAAGCTGGTGAAGGAGGACGACCCATCAGAGGAGGTGCCGATCGGCGAGCCTGGGGAGTTCGCAGCCAAAGGGCCGATGATCTTCAAGGGCTATTGGAACAAGCCCGAGGAGACTGAAGAAGCGTTCTACAACGAGTACTTCCTCACAGGGGACGTGGCGATCATGGACGACGAGGGGTGGTTCTACATAGTGGACCGCAAGAAGGACATGATCAACGTAGGTGGCTACAAGGTCTGGCCACGTGAGGTCGAGGACGTACTCTATACCCACGAGCAGGTAATGGAAGCCGCCGCAGTAGGCGTCCCTGATGAGTACCGGGGCGAGACGGTGAGAGCCTTTGTGGCGCTCAAGGAAGGGGGCTCGGTCTCCGAGGAGGAGCTTATCGCGCATTGCAAGGAGCGGATGGCCAATTATAAGTACCCGCGCCAGATCGAGTTCATGGACGAGCTGCCAAAGACCCCCACCGGCAAGTTCCTGCGGCGCGAGCTCAGGGACCAGGCGCGGGCGGAGGCTTGAAGAGATACCTTTCGTTGCCCACCAAGCACGCTACAGCGGGGGCCTATTCCTAGAGGTTGCATCTTGGTTAGAGAAGGCAGAACACGGTTCTTACGAGGCTGCGGTAGCTCCCAAGGAGGAGAATGAACTTCGACTACTCAGAGAAGGTCCAGGAGCTGCGGGAAGAGCTCATGCAGTTCATGGACGAGCACGTCTACCCCAACGAGAAGACGTACCACGAGCAACTAAACGCCGCCGAGAGCCGCTGGACTGTCCCCCCGATCATGGAAGAGCTCAAGGAGAAGGCCAAAACCCAAGACCTTTGGAACCTCTTTCTACCCGATTCCGATCTGGGCACGGGGCTGACCAACCTCGAGTACGCACCGCTGTGCGAGATCATGGGTCGCTCCCCCATCGCTCCAGAGGTCTTCAACTGCTCGGCTCCCGACACAGGCAATATGGAAGTCCTGACGCGCTACGGGACGCCCGACCAGCAGGACAAATGGCTCAAGCCTCTCCTCGCGGGTGAGATACGCTCGTGCTTCTGTATGACCGAGCCCGATGTGGCCTCCTCAGACGCTACCAACATCCAGGGCCGCATCGAGCGCGACGGGGACGAGTATGTCATAAACGGCCGCAAGTGGTGGTCGTCGGGGGCGCCAGATCCCCGCTGCAAGATCTCCATCTTCATGGGCAAGACCGACCTCGAAGCAAAGCGGCACGAGCAACAGTCCATGATCCTGGTTCCGCTAGATACCCCGGGTGTGGAGATCGAACGCACCATCCCCGTCTTCGGCTACGATGACGTACCCCACAGTAATGGAGAGATCTCCTTCAAAGACGTCCGCGTCCCTGTAGAGAACATCATTTGGGAAGAGGGCAAGGGCTTTGCGATTGCCCAGGGACGCCTGGGGCCGGGCCGCATCCACCACTGCATGAGGCTCATAGGGGTTGCCGAGAGGACAATAGAGCTTATGTGCGAGCGGGTCAAGGCGCGCGAGGCGTTCGGCAAACCTTTGGCAGAGCAGGGTGTGATCATGGAGTGGATCGCCGACTCGAGGATGGAGATAGAGCAATCCAGGCTCCTGACACTGAAGGCGGCGCACATGATGGACACGGTGGGCAACAAGAAGGCCAGGTCGGAGATTGCCCAGATAAAGGTAGTGGCCCCGAACGTGACTTTGCGGGTGCTCGACCGTGCCATACAGGCCTTTGGGGGCGCCGGCGTCTCCGACGACTTCCCGCTCGCCAGCTTCTGGGCGGCCTCCAGGACCCTGCGGCTAGCCGACGGACCGGACGAAGTCCACCGTGTGGCCATCGCCAAGCAGGAACTGAAAAAGGAGCGCAAGGGAACCCTGGTAACCGAAAAGGCGAAGAGCGAGTAGAGAGGAGCAGAAGATGGCGACGACGGTGAATACGGTGACGGGCCAGATCTCTTCGGACGATCTGGGCATGACGTTGATGCACGAGCACTTCGCCTTTGGCTTCCCTGGTTTCCAGGGCGACACTCTAGCCCCCTATGATCCGAAGGCCATAGTGGAGACCGGCATCGAGGTCGCCGAGAAGGTCAAGGCCCACGGCGTCAAGACGATAGTGGATGCCACCCCTAACGAGTGCGGTCGGGACGTAGAGGTTCTGCGCGAGATCTCTGAACGCGCCGAAATACAGATAATCTGCTCGACCGGCTACTACTTCGAGGGCGAGGGCGCGCCGGCCTACTTCGCGTTTCGTCAGGCCCTCGGCACGGCCCCGGAAGAGGTCGAGGAGCTGATAATGACCGAGATCACCGACGGCATCGGCGATACGGGCATCAAGGCCGGCGTTGTCAAGCTCGCTTCGAGCCTGAACGCCATCACCGACTACGAGAAGATGTTCTTTACCGCCGGCGCCAAGGCCCAAAGAGAGACCGGCGTTCCAATCATCACCCACACCCAGGAAGGGACGATGGCCCCCGAGCAGGCCGAGTTCTTGCTCTCCGAAGGAGCTGACCCGAAGCGGATCATGATCGGCCACATGGACGGCAACACCGACCAGGCCTACCACATAGCTACCCTCGACCAGGGGGTCAACATCGCCTTCGACCGTTACGGTATCCAGGGTCTCGTGGGTATGCCGATGGACCAGATGCGCACGGCCTGCCTCCTCGGGCTCCTCGGGACGGGCTACGGGGACCGGATCATGCTCTCACACGACACGGTGAACGTCTGGCTCGGCCGTCCCCTGATCCTCCCGGAGGAAGCCGAAGAGCTCCTGGCTAACTGGCACATAACCCACCTCTTCGATAACGTCCTCCCCATCCTCAAGAAGGCCGGCATAACCGACGAGCAGATAAACACCATCTTCTTCGAGAACCCGAAAAGGCTCTTCGGCTCTTAAACGGGGAGGGATGCATCCGTAACTTCGTCCTGCTTGGCATCAAGTACGAGGCCGTGTCTCTAGGAGATCTCGGAGTCGTCACCCCAAATGTGGCGTCGCGCGCATCCTGAACGGGGCAGTAGCTGTTTGTTCGCCCCTGACGAATGGAGGTAACGTATGGAGGAGCGCAAGAAAGTTCTGATTGCGGGTGATCTGGGGGTTGTGGGTTTTGCTGCGGCGAAGCGCTTCTCCCAGCTCTCCGAGTGGGACGTCGTGGGTATATCGCGGCGGACCCCGCAGCGGTCCCACGGCAGGGAACACGTCTCGGTGGACCTTCAAGATAAGGAGCAGTGCGCCGAGTTGTTCTCGCAGATGCAGGATGTCACCCACGTTATCTACGCCGCGCTCTATGAGAAGCCGGGCCTCATTCCGGGGTGGTCGGAGCCGGACCAGATGGATACGAACCTGAACATGCTCCAGAATCTTGTCGAACCTCTAGAGAAAGCGGCGACCAACCTGGAGCATTTCATCCTTATGCAGGGGACGAAGGCTTACGGAGTGCATGTCGAACCGATGAAGTTGCCGGGTAAGGAGAGGGAGCCGCGCCACCAGCACGAGAACTTCTACTGGATGCAGGAGGACTACCTCCGTGAGAAGCAGGAGAATGGCCACGGGTGGGGATGGACGATTCTGCGTCCCCAGATCGTCTGTGGGGAGGCGGTCGGCAGCAACATGAACCCGGTTGCGGCTATCGGAGCCTACGCAGCCCTGAAGCGTCATGCCGGTGAGCCGCTCGACTTCCCCGGCCAAGCCGATTTCTTAGCGGAGTACGTGGACGCGGACCTCCTCGCTCGGGCGATGGAGTGGGTGATGGGGACGCCCCAGAAGACCAGAGGCGAGTACTTTAACGTCACCAACGGCGACGTTTTCATCATGCGGAATGGCTGGCCCACCATAGCCGACGCGTTCGGTATGGAAGTTGGGGAGAACAAACCGATGTCCCTGGCGGACGACATGCCCGAACATCAGGAAGAATGGGAAGAGATCGTTCGTGAGTTCGACCTTCAAACTCCGACGGACCTTAAGGAGTTCATCGGCCAGTCCGGCATCTACGCCGACTTCTGCCTCGGGTACGGTTTTGAGGAGCTTCCGCCGATGCTCAGCAGCACGATCAAGATTCGCCAGGCCGGGTTCCAGGACTGCATAGACACTGAAGACATGTTCCGGAAGTGGATCGCCCACTTCCAGCAGGAGCGCCTGCTGCCACCAGTGACTGTTAGGCCCTCGCCAACGTGAGGGTTGCTCGGCTCGGTGCTCCACGGTTGTCTCCAGGCGTCGCGACAAGGATCTCGGGCAGCGTTAACAATCTCCACCGCAGGAAGCCGAGAATGTTCAAGACAGACTTTTACGAGCGGAGAAGATAATCTATGACGGAGATGAGAGAGCCGGTAATCCTCGAGGCGGTGCGCACCCCGTTCGCCAAACACGGTGGGCCTTCCGCGAAGTACGCCCCGACGCCCTTCTGGCGCATACCCTTAATGGGCTCCTGGAGCGAGCAGGCATAGACGCGGGGAAGATCGAGAGCGTCATCCCGGCCACGCGCCTGGTGCTCAAAAAAGCGGGGTTGAGCATCGACGATCTGGACTGGATCGAGATAAACGAAGCCTTCGCCAGCGTTGTACTCTCGTGGGCCGGCGAGCTTGAACCTGATATGGATAGGGTCAATCCCTGGGGTGGGGCCATAGCTCACGGCCATCCTCTGGGCGCGACCGGGGCGGACCTTATGGCCAAGATGCTCGCTGGCCTCGAGGTCACCGACGGGCAGTTCGGGTTGCAGGTCATGTGCATCTGCCACGGCATGTCCACCGCCACGATACTGGAGCGCATTTAATGGAGATACAAGGACGCACCTTCCTCGTCACCGGTGGCGCCTCGGGCCTGGGCGCCGCCACCATGCGCCGGCTAGCGCAAGAAGGAGCCAACGTCCTCATAACCGACGTGGACGAGGATGCCGGTGAGGAGCTGGCCGCCGGCATCGGCGAGCAGGCCCGCTTCGCGCGCGCCGACGTTACCGACGAAGAGAGCACGCAGAAGGCTCTCGACACGGCTCGCGACGCCTTCGACGGCCAGATAGGCCAGGTTGCCTACTCGGCGTCCAAAGGCGGCGTCGCCAGCATAACGCTCCCCCTAGCCCGCGAATTGGCCGCGCACGGCAACCGGGTCGGCGTGAGACTCTTCCTGGCTGACGCTGAGGCGAACCACTCCTATTAGGGCACACGCCAGTTCAACTCGTTTATCATGAATCGCGCCGCGACTGGTTTCGGCGCTTTCGTGCAAGGGAAGGAGTAGGTGAATGGCAACTAACTCTTCTGCGCCCCTGGAGGGCAAGACGATCTTCATGTCCGGCGGCAGCCGCGGGGTCGGCCTGGCGATCGCACTGCGTGCTGCCCGTGACGGCGCCAACGTCGCCCTGATCGCCAAGAGCGCCGAGCCGCAGCCGAAGCTGCCCGGCACGATCTACACTGCGGCCGAGGAGATCAGGGACGCAGGCGGCCGTGCGCTACCGATCGTGGGCGACATCCGCGACGCCGAGGCAGTAAACGACGCCGTCGAGCGCGCGGCCGAGGAGTTCGGTGGCATCGACATCGTGCTCAACAATGCGTCCGCGATCAACCTGTCAGGGACCGAGGAGCTCGAGATCAAACGATACGATCTCATGCAAAACATCAACGTTCGCGGCACGTTCGTGGTGACGAAGGCGTGCCTTCCCCACCTCAAGCGTGCGGCCAACCCGCATGTGCTGACGCTCTCACCACCACTGAACCTCGATCCGCGCTGGTTCCGAGACCACGTCGGCTACACGATCTCCAAGTACAACATGAGCATGCTCACGCTCGGCTGGGCCGAGGAGTTTCGCGAAAACGGGATTGCGTTCAACTCGCTGTGGCCGCGAACGATGATCGCCACCGCAGCGGTTAAAAATCTCCTGGGCGGCGACGAGGCGATGGCGCGCTCGCGCACCCCCGAGATCCTGGCCGACACAGCCCACGCGATCCTCGCCCGTCCCAGCCGCGAGTGCACGGGCAACTTCTTCATCGACGAGGACGTGCTCGCCGAGGAGGGCGTCACCGACCTCGACCGCTACCGCGCTGCACCAGAGAACGGCGAACTCGCTACGGACCTGTTCTTGGACTGAGGAAGAGAGGTGGGTTGGCTAAACCTCGAGCCTGGCAGGTGTGGGAAGGAGAAGAAAGTCGGATGATGGTTGACGTATCCTCAGTCTTGGTAACGGACTAGAACAGGCTCGTCAACATGCTCGCCGATTTTGTCATTTCGAGCCGTCATCGTGAGGGCGACGAGGGTCAAGAGCGCAACGGCCAGCCGGGGCCGCATCTCTTTAGCTGCTGTCGACGGGCGGATCCGGGCGCGGGGCGGTCTCTTGGGGCGAAGGTCTCGCGGAGTTCACCCGACCCTGGCGAGCAATCTCCGCTACGTCATCGGAGATCCGGAACAGGACGATAACGAGCTCTAACAGAACCCGCACGTAGGTTATGCCTATAAGGAGAAACAGGGGAGTGAGGATAATGAACAGTACTACCGCGACGATGATACCCAACGCCTCCGACTCCGCGAAGGCAGAAACGAAGGAGTAGGCGATGAAGGCCAGGTACACGGTCGTCAGGATCACGTAGAGAACCACGAACACCACGGAGAGCACATAGATGAACTTGACCACCCGGCCGGTGACGAAGCTGGTGAACGAGATGTCTACAAGAGACCTGAAGAACCCCTTCCGCCGGGGGGCGGCGCTACTCACCCGCGTCTCGCTTCCTCCCGTGCCAGTTCCCGTACCGAAATCCACCTTAACCTCCCCATCTTTAAACCCCAGGAGCAGACGAACGCAATGATTGTAGTTTTGCTCGTGCGCCCGAGTCAAGCAATGTCGTCGTGTACGATCCCGAGGAGCCCTCTTAGGAGCAGCGCGGTCGGCAAGCGTTAAACTCTCTGGCAAGCTACGAGAAAGAGAAGAAGATGACCAACCTGAAAACGTCTGTGGCACCCCTGATCCCTCGCGAAGTCCTCTTCGGCAACCCTGAGAAGGCCCAGCCGCGCCTCTCGCCGGATGGCAAACGCCTTGCGTACCTGGCCCCGGTGGACGGCATCCTGAACGTGTGGGTAGGGCCGGCCGGCTCTCCGGTCGGAGGCGAGGACTACCATCCGGTCACGAAGGACCGCAAGCGCGGCATCCGCATCTACTTCTGGGCAGAGGACAACGAGCACATCGTCTACCTGCAGGACGTTGGCGGTGACGAGGACTGGCGTATCCACGCCACCGATCCAAAGACGCAAGAGACGCGTGACCTGACGCCCTTCGAGAAGGTTCAGGCGCAGCTCCTGTCGAAGAACAAGCGTTTCCCGGATACGCTCCTCGTCGGGCTAAATAAGGAGAACCCGCAAGTCCACGACGTTTACCGCCTCTCTATATCGAGCGGCGACCTGGAGCTCGTCGCCAAAAATCCCGGCAACGTCGCGAGCTGGGTCGCCGACAGGGATTTCCAGGTACGCGGGGCTCTGGCCGCCACTCCCGAGGGCGGCTTCGATCTCCTCTTCCGGGAGACGGAAGAGGCCGACTGGCATACGCTGGTAAGTTGGGGACCCGAAGACGCCCTGAACAGTGGCCCCATCGGCTTCTCGGACGATAGTGAGAGGATATACCTGCTCGACTCACGGAACGCCAACGCCGCCCAGCTCGTCGCCCTCGACTTGGCAAGCGGTACGTCGGAGGTACTTGCCGGGGATGAGCGCTACGACGTGAGCGACGTGCTCGTCAACCCGGACACCTACGAGGTTGAGGCAGTAGAGATCGCAAAAGCCCGCGCCGAGTGGATCGTGCTGGACGAGAGCGTCAGGGAGGACTTCGAGGCCATAGAGAAGCTCAACCAGGGTGACTTCGCTGTTACGAGCCGCGACCGGGTCGACGAGAACTGGCTCGTCGCCTTCACGATCGACGACAGCGGAGCCTCTTACTACTCCTACGACCGTCAGAAGAGAGAGGGCGTACATCTCTTCGACGCCTGGCCAGAGCTCTCCGAATACACTCTCGCCCAGATGGAGCCCATATCCTTTACCGCCCGCGACGGCCTCACGATAGAGGGCTACCTGACCCTGCCGCCGGGTGCCGAACGGAAGAACCTGCCGGTGGTCTTGAACGTGCACGGGGGACCGTGGGCGCGGGACGGGTGGGGGTATGATCCTCAGGCGCAGTGGCTGGCGAACCGGGGATACGTCTGTTTACAGGTCAACTACCGGGGCTCGACCGGCTACGGCAAGAAGTTCCTCAACGCCGGGAACAAGGAGTGGGGTGCTGCAATGCACGACGACCTCGTGGATGCCGTTCACTGGGCCATCGAGGAGGGCATCGCTGATCCGGAACGGGTTGCTATCTACGGTGGCTCGTACGGTGGGTATGCGGCACTCGCGGGAGCGACGTTCACACCGAACCTCTTCCGGTGCGCGGTAGATATCGTGGGCCCAAGCAACCTTATCACGCTTATCGACAGCATCCCACCTTATTGGTCGACGTTCCTTGCAACCTTCCACGAGCGAGTCGGCAACCCGGAGACAGAGGAAGAGTTTCTGAAGTCGCGGTCACCACTGTTCTTTGTCGATAGGATCAAAATACCTATGCTCATCGCCCAGGGGGCGAATGACCCACGCGTCAAGCAGGCCGAATCGGAGCAGATAGTCGCCGCCATGAACGAGAAGGGCATAGACTACGAGTACCTGCTCTTCGAGGACGAGGGCCACGGCTTCGCCCGCCCGGAGAATCGCCTTAAGTTCTACGCGGCTGCCGAACGCTTTCTCGCCAGACACCTCGGCGGACGCGCGGAGGACTGAAGTGTATCCGGTAAATTAGGCCTACTTTCGCCAACTTCCCTTTTAGCAGTCAGGGAGAGCACGGCAACAATATGTCTCAGCGGCCGCGCCGTTTCGGTGCGGTCGCTGAAGGTGCGTCGTTAGGTATCAAGCGGCCCGAAGCTCTTGGCATCGGACATCTCATAAACCTCTACGTCCTGCCCGCGCCGAAGCATCCTCTTGCCTACACGCGGAAAATCGGCTATCTCTACATCGAGATTTTCCCCGCCCACGAGGTAGACTAGCTCCTCCTCATATGGGTTGCGTAGATGATGAGCTACGGATGGGGTCGGAAAGCCCATGAAATCGCCTGCAGCAACCTCGAATTCCTCGCCGTCTATCTCTGCAATGCCACGACCGGAGATGATGTAGATCCACTCTTCTTCCCGGTGATGAGAGTGATAGATAAAGGACTCCTTATTGGAAGGAATGCGGACCCAGCTTACGCCGGTGCGCGATAGCCCGACCAGTGTGCTCAAACGGGTGCCAACAAGCTCTGAGTTTGGATTCCATGGATGAGAGAAGCCCATTGCATTGTCGGCCACCTCATCCGCTTTGAAAAGAAACTTCCTCTCCGCCACCTAACACAACTCCCTCCTGTGGCGTCCAACCACTAAATACACCGCCAAATTCAGCATAACATCCTCAAGTAAGAGGATGTTATGTCGCAATTACCCAACACATCAATTCACTTCCGACCATCGTTCAAATCACTGCATCATTATTCCAACAGCTCAAGGAGATGGCTTGCAGAGGTCGAATCTATCAGCAGACATATCCCAGCCAGGACATCTCGGCGCAACCCATTCAGTCGGACGGAACAACTAGGTCGTTCGGTTGTCTAGGAAGGCTTCAGGTCCCCCGGATCTCGCTACGCCTCGGCCTCTTCGGGCTTGCGGTTCGCCGCAGAGGTATCTTCATCCTCAGTCATCGAGACCAGACTCTCTACCCAGGTAGGATCCACGCCCATGTCTTGAGCGATCTCGTCTGTGGACATCCCCGAACGCCTCCGTCGCTCGACCTCTTCCTCGAGACAAACTTCTCCTTTGTTATCCAAGGCTTACACCTCCTGGTCGCTTCCCATCACGTTATTTATATCAGCGCCCGGCTTGGCCTTCCGGGACGACGGGTCTAGAATCACCAAACCATGAGGTTCACAAAGATGCACGGTGTCGGCAATGACTTCATCATATTCGACCCTGGGGAGCTCGAGGGAGCGGAACTCCCGGATCTCGCCCGGAGCGTGTGCGACCGGCACTTCGGGGTCGGAGCGGATGGGATACTCGTGCCTGCCGCCTCGGAGATCGCGGACCTGAAGATGGTTTATCTGAACTCTGATGGTTCTCCCTCGGAGATGTGTGGCAACGGTCTTCGATGCCTCGCCCGCTATGCCCGTGACTTCGAGATCGTAGAGAACGACATCTTGACCGTCGAGACTGGAGCCGGGATAAAGAAGATTATGCTCTACGAAGACGGCTCCTCACGTGTGGACATGGGGACGCCGGGCTTCGACTCCGAGGTGGAGCTCTGTGGTTTCGCCTTCCTGCGCGTCTCAATGGGAAATCCGCACGCGGTCGCTTTCCTGGGCAGCGAGGAAGAGGTCGAGGCGCTGGACCTCAAGATGGTCGGTGCCCCGGTGGAGAGAAATCCTCTTTTCCCAGAGGGGACGAACGTGGAGTTTGCCTACCCTTGGGAGAGACATGAGGTGCGCATGAGGATCTGGGAGCGTGGCGCGGGTGAGACGCTGGCGAGCGGTACCGGCTCGTGCGCCACGGCGGTCGCCGCGATCCAGACGGGCTTAGCCGAGAGCCCTGTTAGGGTCCGACTGGACGGCGGGACAGTCGAGATCTCCTGGGCAGGTAATGAAGAGCCGGTATACATGACCGGGCCCGCCAAGTATGTCTGCGAGGGGGAGCTACTTCTCCCGTAGTCTCAAGGATCTTGCAAGGTACTCTGGAGGCTTTGTGGTAAAGGCATACCTTCGGGCACCTTTCCGTTCGCTTGGGGTGAGCCGCCATTGGGTATCAGGATGCCACGTATCTCCTCTCCAAAGTCTCCCTTTGGGTTCCTTCTCGTGGGTAGGGCTTCGATAAAGGGCAGCATTTGTACCTTGACTACCTCGTAGATCCGCCGTAGCTCGACCACGGGGTCCGTATGCTCGTCCACCCGCAGGTCTATGTAGGGGTAGGGTTGGTCCTTCACCGCATATATCGCGGCGCTCTGCTTCCCCCGTTTGTCCCCGCCGACCGCATGCCCTGCCTCCAGTGCCCGCATGAGGCGCTCCGGCAGGGGCTCGTCCACGGACGCCTCGAAGGCCTCGGCCATGGCCACGATGACCTCCTCCCCGACGACCAGATTCCCCATCACTGCGTAGCCGTCTCCTACGAGGTGCCCGCGCCAAGGGTCCGCCTCGGAGCCTGTGTGGGCAGCAGAACGCCCCCACGAGTCGACGATGCCAACCTGCCTCTTCTCTGGCTCGGGATCCGAGCCCAGGAGTATTTTGAGGGTTTCTCCAGCGTCGTAACCCTGCTGTAGCAGATCCAACCCGTCATATCCCAAAAGAGGGTTGGTCCGCGCTTGGGTAGCTATTGCCCCGACCCCACAGCGGGCGTAAGGAACCAGAGCCCCCACCGCCGGAAGCCTGGTGCTGGCTCCCACTCCGAACATACCGGAGGCAGGGTCGTGGGCGACGATGGAGAACGTGTTGAAGACCAGCGGGGGCGTTGGGCGCATTTTCGAACTTTCTGTGGTTGTTTGTGTTTTTCAGACTCCTTGCGACTGGAGCCAGAGCTCCAGAAGGGCTACCTGCCACAGCTTGTTGCTCCCCAGCCGGGTGGTATGCTCGTTCGGCTCCGCAAGGAGCCTATCAACGTACTCCTTGCGGAAAATGCCCCGCTCCTTTGCCCTCGGAGCATGGAGCGCTTCCCTCACAAGCTCCAGATAAGGACCTTCGAGGTGCTTTAGGGCCGGAACCGGGAAGTAGCCTTTCTCCCGGTCTATAACCTCTGAAGGTATCACCCTGCGCGCCGCCTCCTTCAAGACCCCCTTGCCTCCTCCTTTCAGCTTCAACTCCGGCGGGCAGGCTGCTGCAAGCTCCACCAGCTCGTGGTCTAGGAAGGGTACGCGGGCTTCGAGCCCCCAGGCCATGGTCATGTTGTCTACCCGCTTTACCGGGTCCTCTACCAGCATCACCTCCGTGTCTAGCCTCAGTGCCCGATCGAGTGGGCTATCAGCCCCTGACTTGCTAAAGTGCTCTGCTACGAACGCCCGGCTGACGTCTTTTTCGACCCGATACTCGGGGTTTAGCATCTCGTACATCTCTGTATGCGGGCGGTCGAAGAATTCTGCCTCGTAGGTGTCCAGCCCGTCTCCGTTGGCGTGCTCGAGCGGTGGGTACCAGTCGTAGCCCGCAAAGATCTCATCGGCTCCCTGGCCCGATTGCACCACCTTGATGTGCTTTGCAACTTCCTCAGAGAGCAGGTAGAAGGCGACCACGTCGTGGCTGACCATCGGCTCGCTCATCGCGCGGATGGCCCCCTCGAGAGCGGGCAGCATCCGCTCGCTGGAGATGCAAAACCGATGGTGCTCGGTCTCATAGTGCTCGGCGATGATGTCCGAGAACTCGAACTCATCGCCCTCTATATCTCCGACCGTCTCGAAGCCGATGCTGAAGGTCTGCAGATCCGGCTGTCCCATCTCTGCGAGCAGCCCTACTACTATGCTCGAGTCCAGCCCCCCGGAGAGTAGTACCCCTACTGGCACGTCTGCTACCATGCGTCGCTCTACCGCTGTGCGAAGCGTCTCCAACACGGCCTCTTCCCAATCTCGTGCGGACATCCCTTCGTAGGCGAGATTGCGGGAGAAGCTCGTGCTCCAGTACTTGAAGTTACGGCGGGTGCCGTCAGGTTCGATGATAAGCAGGCTCCCCGGTGCTAGCTTGCGCACCCCCTTGAGGATGGTATATGGAGCAGGAACGACGGCGTGGAACATCAGGTAGTGGTGCAACGCCACGGTGTCGATGGAGGTGTCTATGCCTCCTCCTGCCAGCAGCGCCGGGAGGGTCGAGGCGAAACGCAAGGCGCCTCCTGTGGACTCGGAGAGGTACAGGGGTTTGATGCCGAGCCGGTCTCTACCGAGTACGACGCGGCCGGTGTCGCGCTCGACGATGCAGAAGGCGAACATTCCCTTGAGGCGCTCCACGAAGTTCTCGCCCCAGCAGTGATAACCCTTAAGGAGCACCTCCGTGTCGGAGGCGGAGAAGAAGCGGTAGCCCTCCCTCTTCTCGAGCTCGCGACGGAGCTCAGGGTAGTTGTAGATGCAGCCATTGAAGGTTATGGTAAGCCCGAGCTCGGGGTCGACCATGGGTTGGGCGCCACGCTCTGAGAGGTCTATGATCTTCAGGCGTCTGAAGGCGAGGGCGATGGGCCCGCTGGACCACACCCCGTTGCCGTCCGGTCCGCGGTCGGTCATGCAGGCACCCATCCGGGCGACCGCCCCTACCTCGGCCAGGCCTCCAACACGTAGCTCACCGGCGAAACCGCACATCTCTCTAGTCCTCCAGAACCCAGGTATCTTTGAAGCTTCCTCCGGCGGAGGAGTTTACGACGCGGGTGCCGGGGTTCGCTACCCTCGTAAGGCCGCCAGGCATGACGTAGCCGATAGCCGGCAGCACGAAGGCTCGCAGGTCCACGAACACCTCGACAGGCTCAGAGCCGTCGGCCGCCGCGTTCAGTACGTG
>JAWWQA010000358.1:0-4983 GCA_033854695.1 Rubrobacteraceae bacterium | reverse complement strand
ATGAGGACGAACATCTGGCCGGAGTAGGCCTCAGGGTGCAGAAAGCGCCAGAAGGCGACGAGGTTCACCATCGCGCCACCGAGCATGACCTCGACGCCCATCATGATCATAACGAGGTTCGTCTGCGAGAGCGCCCCGTAGAGGCCAATGCCGAAGAGTACGGCGCCGACGGCGAGGGCGACGATTAGCGAAATCACTCGCTGCCCTTCCTCTTTATAGCGATTGCGGTCGCCGCGATCATAGCAGTCAGGATCGTCACGCCAGCAGTCTCGAAGATGAGCATAGACCGCTCCATGATCTCGAGCCCGAGCCTGTATACTTGCTCTGCCGGGCGCACCTCCGCGGCTATCGGCCCCCAGCTGGTCAAGAAAGCGATGGCTAGCGCGGCTAAAGAGCCCAGCGCGCCCGCGATCTGTGAGGCACGCTTCTGGTGGGTCATGTCCATCTCCCCGAGGCCGCCAGGGTCCATCATGTACATCACCATAAATATCGCCATGATCGCCATCTCGGTCGCCATCATCATGATCTGTAACACACCGAGGAACTCCGTCTGCATCGCGAGGAACATCCCCCCGATCGCCGCCTGCGAGAACAGGAGCGCGAGCGCCGAGCGCACCATCGAGTGTGTGCGAAAAACCACAACTGCAAACCAGATCGCCGCGAGTCCGAAGAAGCCCGTAAAGATCGCCTGAATCATCACCCCACCACCAGTAGAAGGACGCCAACATAGAAGATGTTGAAGAGCGCGAGCGGTATGCCGATCTTCCATCCCCACTCCAGCACGTGTTCCTCTCGTAGGCGAGGCACGTACCGACCTACGAGCAGCATCGCCGCTGCCACGAGGAGCGTCTTTAGCGCGCTCCACGCCCACGGCGGCAGGACTGGTCCGAGCCACCCGCCGAGGTAGAAGACCGAGATTGCCGCGGCCAGGGTGACGACAAGCACGGCGCGCGCGAGGCGCATCACCGCGAGGCGCCAGCCCGTGTACTCGGCCTCGACGCCCCCCGCGAGCTCGCCCGGGGCGGTGGGCAGATCGAGCGGCGGCAGGAAGGCGACGGCCATCGCCGCCAGGAAGAAGGTCAAGAAGCCTATCGGCTGGTAGATAGCGTTCGGCAGAGCCACCTGAGACTTGACCACCTCGGTAGTGAAGAGTGATTCGGCGCGCATTGCGACTGCGGTTATTGGCATGACGATGAGCATAGAGTAGGCGATGAGCTGGCCGAGAAAGCGGAAGCCGCCGATCATCGGATAGGCTGCGTCTGGGGCCCAGCCCGCCATGAGCAGGGCGACCATCACGTACGCGAGCGCGGCGTTCACGAAGAGGGCGCCCGTGGCTAGGTCCGTGAAGATCAGGTCCGGGGATAGTGGCAGCACGGCGGCGACGAGCAGAGCTGCGACGAGCAGGAGAGGTGGGGCGACCTCGAAGAAGATCCTGTCGGGCTGCCTCGGGACGACCGACTCCCGCCCCAGGAGCGCGAGCCCCGATGTCAGCGGACCCGCCAGGCGCAACCTCCCGGTCGAGACCCACACCTCCAGCACGGCGACGAGGTACGCCCCGACGAGCAGTATCAAGACCGCCAACACCGCGCTCACCGGGCCATCCCCCAGGGGCTCAGGTCGAGCGAGGCCACCCCGACGAGGGCGTCGGCCAGTTCCCGCTGCTCCACGACGCTCCTGACCAGCCTGACGTGTCGCGCCGAGGGCTCGTCCAGCTCGACGGCACCTACCGCGCCCTCCTCCGGCGCGAGGCGCAGCGTCGCCGCCCCGCGCGGCGTCTCGACCGTCGCCAAACCCTCACCCGACGGCTTGCCGTTTGTGGACGGCTCCAGGATCGTCATCTTCCCCGCCTTCTGGATCAGGTCTAAGCTTTGCTCGATCTCGGCGAGCCGGATCGTAAGTCGGGAAAGGGCGTCGTTTCCATCCCGGACGACCGGCTCGAAGCCCAAAGTTTGGTAGACCTCTTCGTCCAGGCGGTCATCGCTCACGACGCCCCCGGCCCGTGCCACCGGACCCGAGGTCTCAGCCCATTCGGGGAGGGACCCGACACCCCCCAGCTTGCGCCGGAGCAGCGGTGTCTTCTCCACCCTCCGAGAGAGCCTGCCGGCCTCCACCCACAGCCGCGCGACCTCGTCAATGTTTGCCGCCCGGACGAGGGCGAGCTGGAGGCTGCCCACGCGCTCTTCGAGCCAGGAGTACCCGATCAAGCGCCCGAAAAGTGAGAGCCAGCCCAGGTGGCTCGCCACCCGCTCCCGCTCAAGAGCTCCCACCCGTGCGAGCGTGGTGCGTTCGTCGGGTTCGACACCTGCCGCGCTTTCAAGCGCCCGCAAGGCGAGTACGCGGTACGCCACCGGCGAGAGTGGGTCGAGCTGTGCCAGCCGGTCGACGAGCTCCTCGGCCGAACCGGTGAGGTCCTCCGCAGTCGGCCGTCCGTCGATGCCTTCCGCCTCCGCCCGTACCACCGTGTCGCCGTCGAGGGTGAGCATCAAAGTCAGGCCACCGGGCAGACCCGGGAACAGGGGGCCGAACGGTACATCCTTCACCCACTCCATCTGCAACCCGTCGCTGCTGCGCGGCAGATCCTTGGTCATCTCGACCATGGACATGAAATCCATGTCGCCGTGGTCCATGTGCCCGTGTTCGCCGTGCTCTGTGTGCTCGTGGCCTTCATGCTCACTATGCTCTATGCCGGCGTGCTGATCGTGCCCCTCGTGCTCGCCGTGGGAGCCGTGCTCCGAGTCGCCCTGAGCGTACGCGTCTCCCTCGTCGGCGTTTGCATGCTCCGTGCTTGGGTGGGCTGCGTGGTCGTGCTCACCATGGGAGGCGCCTTCTTGGCCGTCTCCCCCATGGTCCATGTGGCCATGGACCATGGCCTCGTGGTGCGTGCCGTGGTCGGTGCGGTCCACGGCACCATGATCGTTCCCCCCGGTGGCCTCGCGCGGTACCAGGCCCATGCCGCAGATGGGACAGGAGCCCGGCTCGCTTCGGACGACCTCCGAGTGCATGGGGCAGACATACTCGGTCTGAGTGCGGATCACGTCCACGTCGAAGTCGGCCGCCTCTGGGGAGAAGGCACTTTGCGCGAAGAGCTGCCGCAGTTCGTCGACGCTGGCAGCGACGTCCTCCTGCCCAGGTCCGGCCGAAGCGTCTGGCTCGGGGAGTGGCGAGACGTCCGCGGCGCCGACCGCGAGGATGGCACGGGGCCGGGGCATCTGGGCGTACGCAACCGCGGCGGCCTTTTTGAGCCCCGGTGGCAGCTCGCCTACTAGCACGAGTACGCTCGCGTGGCGCGGGGTGCCAGAGATCCGTAACCCGACCGCCTCGAGGTCCACGCCCAACGCGTAGGCGGCTTCGGGGTCAGGGACGATGAAGGCCGCAAGCTCTCGCGCCTGCGCCCGGGCCACGAGGCGCCTGAAGAAGGAGGGCTGTGCCTGTCGAGCACCAGAGATCACTGTCGCCTCAACGCCCCTTGGCTCCAGCCGTAGAGGAGCCCCAGGAAAAGGACCATCAAGAAGACGCCCATGTCCAAGAGCGCTGTGAGCCCGAGCTCCTTGTAGACGACGGCCCACGGGTACATAAAAGCCATCTCCATATCGAAGGCCAGGAAGAGTAGCGCGTATCCGTAGTAGCGCACGTGGTAGCGAACCCACACCGGCTCAGGCGAGAGTTTGCCGGAGGTCGCCGGCACATCCTTACCCTTTTCCTGGCGCACCTGTCCTAACGAGCGGGAGATCGCGCCCAGGCTCAATGCCAGCCCGACTGTTGCCACGACCATGCCGCAGAGAAGCGCGTATTGCTGCAAGGCGCTCACGAAACACCCTTCCCCGCCCCGGACGATACCTTAAGCCAAGCAGACCGGCCCACTAAGATCAGAGGCTGTAGCCGACCTCCTCGATAGCCTCCCTGAACTGTTCGGTGCCCACCTTGCTCTCGTCGTAGGCGACCTCGACGTTACCCGTCGCGTGGTCGGCCTTCGCGCGCTCCACCCCATCGAGCTCGTCGAGAGCCTCCTGGACGCTCAGCTCGCAGTGGCCGCAGGTCATGTCCGGCACCTTCAGCACGATGGTCTTCGCCATTACGACAACTCCTTTCGGTCGGGAGGCGCTCCAGCGGCTCCCGTCTCTCCTTAGTCCAGCTTGATGAAGCGCTCCACCGCCTCCTGGAGCTCCCGCACCTTCTCGTCGGCCTTGGTGCCATCCTCCAACGCCTCCCTGACGCAGTGATCCATGTGATCCTTGAGAAGGATCGAGGCGACCTTCTCGGAGGCGGCGATATAGCTACTTATCTGCGTGACAATATCCACGCAGTAGGCCTCCTCCTCGATCATGCGCTGCACCCCGCGTACTTGGCCCTCTATTCGCTTGAGGCGGTTCCGCAGTTTCTCCTTGTCCTTGGCCTTTATGTAGCCGTGCGCTTGCCCCACGTGCTGCTCAGTCATCCTGTAAGTGCCTCCTCGGGAAGGGGAGACCGCCCCAGCCTCCCTTTTTCCTGCATTATACCCATACCCTCTTAGGGTATCAATGGACCTTCACCTGTCGTAGGCGCAGAGCGTTGGTGAGGACCGTGACCGAGGAGAGGGCCATCGCAGCGGCGGCGAGGATAGGGTTGAGGAACCCGTACTCGCCGAGGAACGGCCGCAGGACCTCTGGCACCGTTCCGTCCGCGAAGAGCGGGTAGAGTACGCCGGCGGCCACCGGGATCAATGCCACGTTGTAAGCGAAGGCCCAGAAGAGGTTCTGCTCTATGTTGCGGACCGTCGCCTTAGAGAGGGATACCGCCCGGTAGACGCCCCGCACGTCGCCCGAGATGAGCGTCAGGTCCGCGGCCTCCATCGCCACATCGGTGCCTGTGCCAATGGCGATGCCGACGTCGGCCTGGGCTAGAGCCGGGGCGTCGTTCATGCCGTCGCCGACCATACCTACGCGCTTGCCCTCGGCCTGGAGACGCTTGACCTCCTTCGCCTTGTCCTCGGGCCTCACCTCGGCC
>JAWWQA010000357.1:0-7218 GCA_033854695.1 Rubrobacteraceae bacterium | reverse complement strand
TTTGGAGAAGATTAACACGAGGCAACCTCTTGAAGCCAGTCCGAACGCAATGGCTTTACGCCCGACTTGCTTGTATATATGCCTTGCGAAATCGCTCCTTCCGCGTGCGCGAAAGGGCCTTCAGGCTCCGGTCGGGCTTAGGAGCTGCGAGCCGAGGATCTCGTTGTAGAGCTCGCTATCGCGAAGGAGCTCTTCGTGGGTGCCGCGGGCGGCGATCTCCCCTTTGTCGAGGATAAGGATCAGGTCCGCATCACGTACGGTGCTTACCCTCTGGGCTATGACGAACACGGTGTTGTAGCTCTCACGCATCAACTGGTCGAGTGACTCCTGGATAGCTGCCTCGGTCTCGGCGTCGACGGCGGAGGTGCTGTCGTCCAGGATCAGGAGCCGAGGATCTATGAGCAATGCCCGGGCAATGGCTATCCTTTGTCGCTGGCCACCCGAGAGCCCCACGCCACGCTCGCCGACCAACGTGTCGTAGCCATCCGGCAGCGTCTGGATAAACTCGTCTGCCCGAGCCGCGCGGGCGGCGGCTTCGATCTCTTCCTGCGTCGCGGCGGGTTTGCCGTAGGAGATGTTGTCGCGCACGGAGCCGGAGAAGAGCAGCGAGGTTTGCATAACTATCCCGATCTGGGAGCGCAGGCTCGCCAGGGTTACGTCGCGCACGTCGTGGCCATCGAGGCGTACGCTGCCCTGCGTCACGTCGTAGAAGCGTGGTAAGAGGTTGACCAGAGTGGATTTGCCCGAGCCGGTCGTGCCGAGTATCGCTACCGTCTGGCCCGGCTCGGCCGTGAAGCTGACGCCGCGCAGGATCTCGCGCTCGTCGCCCGGATAGCGGAAGCTCACGCTATCGAACTCGACCCGGCACGAGATGGGGGGGAGGGGCACCGCATCCGGAGCATCCTGGACCTCCAACGGCGCGTCGAGGACCTCGAAGACCCGCTGGGAAGAAGCACCAGCCCGAGAGATGCTCGCCGCTAGGAAGCCTATCGTCAGGATCGGGAAGAGTAAGAAGCCCAGGTAAGTATTAAAAGCGACAAGCTCTCCGATAGAGAGCCTGCCTCCGATCACCTGCAGCCCGCCAAAGAGGATTATAGCCAGTGTGCCGAGGTTGGCGAGCAGGAAGACGAACGGGAAGTTGTTCGAGAACGTGCGGACGGTTTCCAAGTTCCTCGAGAGCAGCTCGTCGTTGACCGAGCGGTAGCGGGCGCTCTCGTAGTCCTCGCGGGCGAAGGTCCGGATCACACGTATCCCCGCGAGATCTTCCTGCAGTACCGAGTTCAACTGCCCGAGCGTCTGCTGCACTCCCCTGAAAAGAGGCCCGATCATGCGGACGAAGCGCAGGAGCAGTACGAAGATGACCGGGACCGTCGCGAGCGCCACGAGGGCGAGCTTCCAATCCAGTGAGATCAAGAGCGCCGTCGTGCCGACGAGCATCACCGCCGCGGCCGCTAGCTGGACGACGCCTGAGCCGGCGAAAGTCCGGATCTGCTCGACGTCGCTCGTGAGCCGCGTGACCAGCTGTCCGGTCTCCACGCGGTCGTAGTAGCTAAAACCGAGGCGCTCTATCTTCGCAAAGAGATGGTTCCGGAGATCGTACGCCACCCCCTGCGACGCCCGCTCGGCCAGATATCCCTGCAAGAACTGGAACAGCCCACGCACGAGGGCCGCCGCTACGAGGCCCCCGACCGCAAGCAGGATGATGCTCAAGCGGCGCGGGGTTATGCCATCGTCTATGGCGTACGCGATCAACTGCGGCGTCGCCAGACTCGCCGCCGACGCCACGAGCAGAGCCACGAACGCTCCAAACGCCTCGCCCTTATATGACCTCAGGTAACCTAAAGCCCGGCAAACGGCGCCCAGACCGCCCGCGTAGTTTCCCTGGTTGCCCGAAGACTTATCTAGAGGATAGCCGTCTCGCCGCTGTGCCAAGCCCTTTATTAGCCCATCTGGGTCGTGTGCTGGGGACGCACGAAGACAACTACCCGCTCGTCGCCGGGTTGATGGTATGGGTACTTGTCCATACCGAGGTACTTCTTCGCCATCGAGTTTATGAAGTCGAGGTCCGGGTCCTCCTCGATGCGGTCCACTTCGCCCCGAATCTCCAGGTAGCGATAGGGATTCTCAGGGTCCACGAGCGAGAGTGCTACGCGCGGGTCGCGCTGGACGTTACGGTACTTCTGGCGCGTCTTGGTTTGGCTGAACTTTACGTGCTCTCCATCCCAGTCGAACCATACGGGGTTGCTCTGCGGTTCGCCGTGGGGCCCGATCGTGGCGACGTGCGCGAGGGCGGTAGTTTCCAGAAGGTCCGCGTAACCTTCGGGAATTATCGGTTGTTGTCTCTGCGTGTCCATCGTTCTCCTTCCGCTAGTGGTTGCTTTCGTACGGGGTAGCCTGGCGTCTATCCAGCCTCGCTTACCCTCGGGGTAGTCCCAGACGTTAGTGTAGCCCGAACTTTGCCGGCAGCATCTACCCCGGACGAGGCTCTCTAAAGCGGGCATATCTCTATCTTGCCTTCGCGCCCCCGGACCTCGAAGCGTTGCTGCGGCTCGGTAGCCGGTCCACGCTTCACCTCTCCAGAGCACAGGTCGAACTCGGAGCCGTGCCAGGGACAGATCACCGTATCTCCCATACGCTCGCCCTCCGCGAGCGGCCCGCCTCGGTGGGTGCAGGTGTTAGCGATGGCACACACCTCGCCGGTCTCCGAACGGCTCAGAAGTACCGTGACCCCGTCCATCTCGACCGCGTGCATCTCGCTCCCCCGCAGCTCTCCCTCATCCATGATCGCCCTGAACTCGTCCACACCAGTACCCCTTTTGTTCGCTGCGTCACTTTCCTTCCGTGCTCCACCTCCTGAAGTCTACTGGTCATCCTGCTTAGAGGCCTCCTCAAGCTTGTTCTCCGCCTTTGTTAATAGGCTCTCGGCAGAAACAGTTCACCACGCTGCCCTCACCGGTCGGGCTTCGTACCTTCCTGCGCTCGTTCTTTTTCTACGGCTTCGCGCACGGCAGGGACGACCTCGTTGGCGAAGAGCTCGATCTGGCGCACATGGTCTTCAGACGGCCAGTAGATAAAGGTGTCCATCCCAAGCTCCAGGGCGAATCGCGCCAGCTCCTGGGCCCACTTCGAGACGGGACCTTCCAGCAAGCCATCGCCTTCGGGACCGATCCTGCCGGACACGTTGTAGACGCGGCGGATCTCGTCAGGTTCCCGTCTGGCTTCGGCGGCACCCGCATCGATACGCCGTTGCAGTTCGGGCAGCTTCTCCGGCGGTGAATAGCCGAGCGAAGGGACCCACCCATCCGCGAGCCGTCCGATGAGGTCGAGCATCCGCGGCCCATAGGCTCCGACCCAGATCCCGATGGGATGAACGGGATGGGGGCCGGGGCGCATCCCGCGCAAAGAATAGAGATCTCCCTCGAAGCGTACCGACCGTTCGTTGCTCCAGACGAGTCGCATGACCTTTATGGCCTCCTCGACAGAGCGTACCGCCTCACCGGGGCTCCTACGCGGGCCGTCCATCCCCTCTATGGCGTCCCAGAACGCTCCTGCTCCGAGGCCTATCTCTATGCGGCCGCCGGAGAGCACGTCGAGGCTTGCCGCGGCCTTGGCGAGCATGGCGGGGGGACGCAAGGGCAGGTTGGCGACGTCGGGGAAGAAACGCACCCGCTCGGTTACCGGTACGAGCGTGGAGATCAAAGTCCACGTGTCCAGGAAACGGCGCTGGTATGGATGGTCCTGGATGCCGACGAGGTCGAGCCCTGTCCGGTCGGCCGCCTTTGCTATGCGCGCCGCCCAGTCTGGTGGGACCGCAAGCGGCTCAACGCTAGCTCCGAACTCGAGCTTCCTGCCGTAGCTGCTGTTCACGTTGTCCTCCTGTCCTGGTTGCCAAGGTTCTCCACTATTCGCCGGTTATCTTTCTTCGGAGATGCTAGCCTCAGCCGGGCGGTCCGGTATCTTCAGCAGAGGCAGCGCCGGGGTGCCCGGTCTCTGGAACCGCTTGCTTATTGCTCCCTGGCAGTTTGAGCGAGGCCACGAACGCGAGCACGAGGGCTGCGCCTATCATCAGGAAGGCGTCGGAGAAGGACGCGGTGCCGAGCGCATAAAAGGGGTTGAGGGCCTCCGTCCCGGCCTCCCTTCTCGCCTCCAGGAACGCCCCGATGAGGGTCGGCCCGGTCCCACCGCCTAGAAAGAAGAGGCCCTGATAGATCCCGAGTCCCACCCCGACCTCCTCGCGTGGAAGCGCCGCGGCCGCTGCGTTGGTGGTGGGAGAGTTGGCAAAGGCGAACCCTGTGCCCACGCCGAGCATACCCGCGGCTACAACGATGGGCGGGGCACCTGCCCCGAAGGTCGAGAGGAAGAGGACGGAGAGCAGCATGACAGAGAGGCCCGCGAGGATGGGCGGCCTCATGCCGACGCGGTCGGAGAGGCGCCCGGCCACGGGTGAGAGGATAGCCAGCGAGATCGCACCCGGCGTCAATGCAAGCGCCGCGGCCCCACTCGGGAGCTCGTTGACCGTAGAGATGAGGAGCGGGATGAAGACCAGGCTCGAAACGTTCGCCAGCATCGAGAAGAACCCGACGATCACGGCGGCAACGAAACCCGTGTTTCTGAAGAGCGACGGAGAGACGAACGGGTGGGAGGCGCTCGTGATACGCCGGGCGAAGCCTGCCGCCGCTAAAGCTGCGCCCAGGAAGCTGCCCCAGGACGTGACCGAGCCGAACCCGGTGACCTCACCCTGCGTGATCCCGAACAAGAACAGCCCGGCGGTCAGCCCGAGCAGTATGCCCCCGGGAAGATCGAAGCTCCGCTCGTCTGAGGTCTCGGTTTCCGGCAGCACGTAGAAGGCTATGGGGATCAGGATGAACGTCAACAGCATCGTACCGTAGAAGAGTACGTGCCAGCCGGCTACGGAATCCACCACGCCACCAAGGATCGGCCCGACCGCGGCGCCGATGCCGACGCTAGAGAAGATTAAACCAAGAGCCGTCCCACGCTTCCCGGGTGTCAGCACCTTCGCCACCGACGCGCTTGCCAGGGCTGGTATCGCCGCCCCTCCGGCGGCCTGCACGATGCGCCCGAAGACCAAAAGCAAGAGGTTCGGGGCCAGGGCGCAGAACAGGGAGCCGGCCGCGAATACGAGGAGACCCAAAGAGAATATCCACTTGAGACTGAAGAGATCCGAGATGCGTCCGTAGAGCGGGATACCGACGGCGTAGACGAGCAGGTAGCCGGTGATCACCCACCCGACCTGCCCCTCGGAAGCGCCGAACTGCTCCCGGATGGTCGGCACGACTACGTTGACCATCGAGCTGTTCAAAACCGAGATGAAGACGGCGGAGATCAGGACCGTCAGCAGAAGCCGGGTCGATTTTCCGGAGCGCGCTTCCTGCATGCCGGTTTTCGAGGAATTCATCGGCCTCCTCTACTTAAGCAACAGTTTGGAGCGTGCGACCGTTCGTCTCTCCGGCGCCGACGTTCGGCCCGAGCTTCGTCGCCATCTCGACTACGAGCTCGCCGAGTGTCTCCAGTCGGTCGGCTATCCCCTCGTCCCAGACGTTTCCCTCTTTGTCGAACACCTTCCAGGATTGCGCTACCGGCACGGGGAGCGGGGCCGCAACACCGCGCAGGGCGTGGATGACGTTGACCATCGCGTTGATCGCGTTGACCGCCGCCATGTTGCCCCCGGCCGTCGCGATGAGCCCTACGACTTTATCCTGCAGGTAGGGCTTCTCGTCCCGCGCCAGGAGCTGTGCGAAGTCCAGGGCATTCTTGGTGACGCCCGCTAGCGTCCCATGGTAAGCGGCAGTGCTCCACAGCATCGCGTCCGCACCTCGCATGGCCTCCACGAGCTTCTCCACGTTCTCACCATACTCTTCTAACGGCTTGCCGGGCTCGTACATAGGCAGGGCGAGCTCGCGCAGGTCTAAAAGCTCGGTCGTCGCCCCGGCCTCCTCGGCCGCCCGAAGTGCCTCCTCCAGCGCCCGCAGGCCCGTCGAACCGTCTCGCAGCGTGCCGCCGATGCCGACGACGTGGGGCTTTCTATGGGTTGAAGTCATTAAATGTACCTCTCTTAAATCTGTTGATTGGCTAGATGCTGTCGAAAAGATCTATTCTCCGTTGGCCGATCTGCTGGTCAGGTTGTCGTGGATCCTGATCAGCAGCCCGCGGAGAAGGTCTTCCTCCTCCAGTGTGATCCCCGCGAAGGCGCGTTTCTGTACAGTCTCCCAGCGGCGCTCTACCGGCTCGCGTAGCTCCCATCCCCGCTCGGTCAGGTAAACCCTCGTACACCGGGCGTCCTGAGGGTGTCGGCACCGCACCAGCAGCCCGGCCTTCTCCATACGGCTGAGCGTGTTGGTAACCGTGGGAGGCTCCACGCCGAGCCGATCTGCCAGCTCGGAAGGGGCCAACCCGTCCTCTCTCCAAAGGTGCGAGAGCACCATCTCCTGGCCTGCGTGCAGCCCGACCTCGGAGAGGACCGCCCCGACGTTGCCACGATGGGCCTTGCAGGCTCTCGCTAGCAGGTAGCCGGTCGTCTCTCCGATGGGCCTTGTCATAGGGGATCTCACCCCGTTTCCCCACCCGCCGGTGTGGCTCTCTCCGCTTTCTTCCTGCCCCTCTCCATGAGGTGCTCATAGTTCAGGCGGAACAGCTCCACGACGGCGGGCGCGTCCTCCGGCCCACGAGGGTAATAGCTAACCCAGCCGGTCTGCGGCAGCACGTGGTGAGGCTGGGCCTTCCCCTCCGCTATCAGCTCCTTCCGCATCCGAACCGAGAACGGTAGATCCGCCATCCGGCTACCATGCAGGTGTCCAATCTCATGCCCACCGACCCGAAACTCGACCCCACCAAACCGATGCGGCCTCGCCTCGACCCCCGGCCACCCTGAAACTTCCCGCTCTACTATCTCTCTCAAACTTTCCATCGTTCCTCCAAGCCTGCCGACTTTAGTTAGTCAGCTAAGTAAATGATAATCCTTGACTGATGGATGTCAAGATGGGGCAGCCCATACTCCACCCGGTTAGGTTCTGTCATCCTCGGAGGCAAATAAAATCTTGCCGGTTGGGGGTAAGGATGACTAGCACAAGAGATAGCGTCGTCCTGGAGTTGGCGCAAAACTATCAACTGGTTCTTGAGAGAGTGGTGCGGAGGAAGAGGTCAATTCTGGCGTTTGGCTGCTATCTGATGACTCGGATCCCGCTTCCTTCGACGACTTCG
>JAWWQA010000356.1:0-4682 GCA_033854695.1 Rubrobacteraceae bacterium | reverse complement strand
AGATGACCTCCGCTTTCGCGGAACGATGCTCAACGAAGCTTCCTTCGGCGTGGACGTGGAAGAGTGGGGCCTGCCCGACGAACGCGCGGCGATAAGAAAGATGCAAGGTTCGGGCGAGGAGCGGGGGTGAGGAGATCCTGAAGATAGCGGCTACCGCCGACGTGCATGCCCGCGCAGGGGATATCGTACACCTCCACGCCATCGCCGAAGGAGCCGAGCGGGAAGCCGAGGTGCTCGTGATCGGGGGCGACCTGACTGACCTTGGCCAACCCGAGCAAGCAAATATGCTACTAGAAGTGCTTGACCAGTGTTCTATCCCCATCGTCGCTACGCTGGGGAACCACGACTACGAGAGCGGCAACGCAGCCGAGATCTCACGCCTCTTTTCGAAGTCCGGTGTCTATCTCCTCGACCGATCCAGCGCAGTAATCGGTGGGGTGGGCTTCTCGGGCGTTAAGGGTTTCTGCGGCGGCTTCGACCAGGCCCTGGCCAACTCCTTCGGAGAGAAACTCTTCAAGGCCTGGGTGACCGAAGGCAGGCTGGAGGCGCAGGCCCTCGAGAAGGAGCTCCGTAGGCTTCAGACGGAGCGGCGCGTGGCAGTTCTGCATTACGCTCCCATCCGCGCAACGGTCGAGGGCGAGTCGCCGGAGATATATCCCTTCCTCGGGACGAGCCATCTCGCGAGCGCCCTCGACAACGGTGGCGCGACGGTAGCCTTTCACGGACACGCGCACAACGGAAGCTTCGCGGGGAAGACCCCTGGCGGCGTACCGGTCTTCAACGTGAGCGTGCCTGTCCTCCAGCACGAGGGGTTTGGAAAACCGTACTACGTCTTCGAAGTTTGAGAACGTCGGGACTTCCCTATGGGGTCCTCTGTACGTTCCCTCAATTCGTAGGGTGATTCTCGCCTTGCGTTCAAATGAGCTTGCTATCTAGCTGCTTCAGCAGCGTTTCGCGGTTCTTGTGCCGCTCCTCATAGTAGCGGATGATCCTGATCTCATGCTCAGAGAGGCCTTCTAGCCTCTTAGATATCTGCCGGATCGACAGCTCGTCGTAGTTCTCGATCGGCAGGCTGCCGTTGCTTCCTCTCTGGATGACCTCGGTCGATACGGACCGCATTTCCTCCCGATAGTAGGAGAAAGGAGTGAAGGGCGCGAAGAGGAAGTTCGTGTAGGCGTCGAGGACCGATGCCTCGATCAGCTCCCTGAAGACTTCACGCTGCCCCTCTGCCAGCTCGAGGAGCTCACGGGTCATGGCCCGGTTGTTCTCTGCCTGCCGGCGAAGCTCCTCGATGGAATCATCGACCATCTCCTGTACGAACTTTGCGTTTCTTTGCTGAAGCGTGAGCGTGTGGTTTACCAGCGTCTTGTAGGTGTCCCACGTTGCCTCCACCAACCGCTCCGCCGCTTTGTTCATGCTGCTTTGATCCACTACTGCTCCTCTCTTTCTTGCGTTTGTGCGCTCACGAGCGTCACGCCCGCAGGTCGCCATTCAGTTTCCCGGATGTAGGGTAGCCCATAACGGTGCTTCAGGATGCTCAACCAGGCTTCCGCCTGGCAGGGCACAGAGTAAAGTTGCTGTGCGGTAGGCTGTATCTGGGTATCCCCGATAATCAGCTCGAAAGCCTGCTCCAGAAGCTCCACGACCTTGCTTTCGCCACAGCCTCGCGAGGCTTGCTTGCGCCCAGTGTTGCCGATCTTAACCCTCTCCCAATGTTACTGATCTAACCCTCCCCTATTGTAAAGGGTGTGCCCTACGTTTGCTCTATCTGCCCGGTATTAATCCGGGACGATATCGAGTTCCAACCGCTGCACTGCAAGGGTGAGTTCAGGTACGAGGTTCCGCATGAAAAGCGGGAGTCCTATACCCCGCTACAGCGGGGGGTTCATCTAGCCGTTCACATAGGGAGAAATGAGGGTTAGCGCAAGATTACTCTGCTGAATCAGCCACCGAACCAGCGGTTGAAAGCCAGGGTCATCTCTTGTTTCTCTGCCCCTGATCTGAGCAGCAGAGAGAGGTAGAGACGTGCCTTCGGACCGTCTAGCATACCCGCGCTGATGAGGCCGCGCCCGAGCAGGTCCGTCTCGGAGCCAGGGAAGCCGTAGGTGTTTCGCAGGACCTCCCCACCACCGGTGCGCGATGCCAGGACGACCGGCATCTTTGTAGCGAGGGATCCCAGGTGCTCGGCCATGTGTGAGGGTACGTGGCCGCCGCCCAGAGCCTCTATCACAAGCCCTTCGTACCCCAACTGTTCGACCTTCTCGAGAAGGCGGCCGTCATCCCCGAGGCCAACGGTATAGAGGGCGACGGGAAGATCCTGAGTTTCAGGTGGGAGGGCGACGTGGTGGTGTCCCACGGGACGGGTGGCGATACGGGGGGTGCCCTCGGAGATCCAACCTATCGGCCCGGCGAACGGAGAGCTAAAGGTCGCGGGGTTCGAGGTGTGGGTCTTCTGCACGAAGCGGGCGGCGTGGATCTCGTCGTTCAGGACGACCACAGCACCGACGCCGCGAGCCGCTTCGCTGACCGCAACCTGTACGGAGGCAAGCAAGTTCGCCGGGCCGTCGGCGCCCGGGAGGGTAGGATTGCGCATAGCGCCCGTTACCACGACAGGCTCGTCCCGATCCACGAGCAGATCCAGGACAAAAGAGGTCTCCTCTATGGTGTCGGTGCCCTGGGTTATCACGACGCCCGTTGCTCCTTCGTCGATGCGGCTTTTGATCTCCTTGGAGAGCTCGATCAAATCGTCGAGGGTCAGCTCGGAGCCGGGCACCTGCCTTATGGACGCGGCAGAGACCTCAGCTACCTCTGCGATCTCCGGTACATCCTCGACCAGCGCCTCGCCGGTGAGCGTAGGCGTGACCCCGGGACCACCTGTGTTGGTCGAGGAAATAGTGCCGCCCAACGAGAGCACCGCGACTTTGGGAAGGGCCACCTCGTCTCCTCCGTTCGGGGGTACGACCGATCAGCTCATGTTAACGATGAGCGAGCCGCCGCTCAACGTGAGGCACGGGTTGGCCTTCTCCTGGCCGAGCTACGCAGGCCGTATGAAGAGGCGCAATCCCGTAGGAAGGGAGCGGCAGCCTAACAAGCGCTTGACTGTCTAAGGCGCTTCGCAGGCTAATTACTCTGGAAGAGAAGCTAGAGATTTTCTCCCTAAGAGGCTCCGCCAATAGGCGAGTAGCGTAAGTATCAAGGAACGAGGGGAAGGCTGTTGAATCACTCTGAGAGCTGCCAAGTACGAAAAGTTGCCAGCCTATTGACGGAGCCTCTTAGACGCGACTCATACCGAATCCGGGTGTATGCTTCGAAGCATGAGCGAGAAACGAAATTCGGAGGAATCGGAGTCCACACGGTTGGAGGGGCTATACCGCAAGGCCACCGATGCGGTGTTGCGTACCCACTTGTTGATGGCCTGGCGCATCTCGCTGGGGGATTCGATCCGGGAGGTGGCCCGAATGGTGGGCTATTCGGAGAAATGGACGAAGGAGATCGCAAGACGCTACGAGTCGGAGGGGGTGGAGGGTCTTGGCGACCGGCGGCACGGCAATCCCGGAGCCAGGGAGAGGGCGTTGCTCGACGAGGAGGGGCAAACGGAGCTTCGGGAGGCTCTGGAAGGGCCGCCGCCAGCTGCGCTGGGCGGGGGGATGTGGAGCGGGCCGAAGGTGGCGCGTTGGATCGAGGAGAAGACCGGGATGGAGAAGGTGCACGCCCAGCGGGGCTGGGAGTACCTGAGAAAGGTGGGCATGAGCCCCCAGGTTCCGAGGCCGTCCAATGCCCAGGGGGCTGACTCCGAGGAGCGGGAGGCTTTCAAAAAAAGCTTCCGGTGAGGCTGGAGGAGCTCAAGCGGGCACATCCGGGCGCCGAAGTGCAGTTGTGGGCGGAGGACGAGGTGCGGTTGGGCCTCAAGCCGGTGATGAGGCGAGTGTGGGCGCCGGTGGGGAGAAGACCCGTCGTTCGGTTCAAAAGGGGCTACAAGTGGACTTACCTCTACGGCTTCGTGCAGCCCGAGAGCGGGGAGGTGTACTGGCTGATCCTGCCCACGGTCAATGTCCAGGTGTTCTCGATGGCACTCTCGGAGTTCGCCAGGGAGGTGGGAGCTGGCGATAAAAAGCACGTGCTGTTAGTAGTGGACAGGGCCGGGTGGCACACTGGTGGCGAGGTTGAGATCCCGGAAGGGATACACCTAGAGCTCCTGCCCTCTGGCTCACCGGAGCTACAGCCGGCGGAGAGGCTGTGGCCACTAACCAACGAGGCGGTGGCGAACAGGCTCTTTGAGGAGATCGAGGAGGTCGAAGAGGCCCTGGTGGAGCGTTGTGTGGAGTTGCTCGATCAAACCGAGGTCATCAGGAGCCTCGCCAACTACCACTGGTGGCCCCAGGCAGCATGACGTTCCAGGAACTGTTCACCCGGATTCGGTATCACACACCAAAGGCTCCACCTTCTCAACCCGGATGCCCTTCTGGGGACACGCGTCGGAACCATAGTGGTGCGCCTTCTTGCACTTGTAATACGAGTATTTGCCGCCGTGGTGGGTTATGGTCAGCATGTTCTGGCCGCAAGAGCAGCGCATGATTCCCTTTAACTCCCACTCCCGCGCCCGGTATTTACGCTCGTATCCCTGGCGTGAGGTGATCAAGGATCGAGCCTGGTCAACGAGTTCGCGGGGCAAGGACGCGGGG
>JAWWQA010000355.1:0-10424 GCA_033854695.1 Rubrobacteraceae bacterium | reverse complement strand
TTGACGATTTGGATCCAGGTGGTAGCTATCATGCCGCCCGCCACGATGTAGATCGTCATCAGGACCCCGGCGACGGCTCTCGCCCTCTACGCCACCATGCACAAGTGGAGTCCATCTTCGCTGCCCTTATTCGGGTACTGGCGCGCAGGAGACAGGCTGATCCCGGTCCAGATCCTCGGGGCTGTTCTGATCCTATCGGCGCTCGCCCTCGGCGAGGTGGCACCGATTATCATGAGAGAACGAGAGAAGAGAAGTCACCAGAAAGGAGGCATATTAAGATGAAAAGCGTCGAAGTTCCAGAGTACGAGGTCCACGAGGAAGTTCGGGTGGATCCGGTCCGCACGGCGCTCATCGTCGGGGACATGCAGAACGATTTCGTGAAGGAGGGTGGCACGCTCGTGGTCCCGGATGCCGAGGCTACGATCCCGAAGATACAGAGCCTGCTCGCGTTCGCCCGGGAGTCTGGGATGAAGGTGGTCTTCGTCCAGGACACGCACAACGAAGGCGACCTGGAGTGGGAGATCTGGGGAGAGCACTGCCGCGAGGGCAGCTGGGGCTGGCAGATAGTGGACGAGCTCCGTCCGCTCGAAAACGAGGTAACCATCCGGAAGCCCCGGTACGATGCCTTCTACGGCACACAGCTAGAGCATATCCTGCGTATGTGGGGCGTGGATACCCTCATCATCTGCGGCACGGTCGCCAACATTTGCGTCCACTACACCGCGTCGAGCGCCGCCATGCGTTGGTTCAACGTCATAGTCCCGGTAGACGGTATCTCGAGCTTTAGCCCTTTCGACATGGAAGCCTCTCTGAGCCAGACGGCTTCCTTGCTCGGAAGAGTGACGCGGAGCGAGGCTATACGGGTTGGGGCATAAAGAAGGCTGGCGGCGAAGAACCGGCGTGGGTCCTCGAGGAAGGCGCCTCTTGTCCCGGGCGCGTCTAGGACAAATGTCCCGGGCACGTCTGGGACATTTGTCCTATAGAGTAACCTCACGTTTGTAGGGTACTATGATCGGTGGCGACGATGTGTGAGGAGAAGGGGTGGGTAAGACGATACTGCTGGTCGAGGACAATCCGGACGACGAAGCTCTAACCCGCCGGGCCCTGAAGAAGAACAAGATCGGCAACGAGGTGGTTGTCGCCCACGATGGTGCCGAGGCCCTGGACTACCTCTTTGGTACGGGCACCTATGAGGGGCGGGACTTGAGCTGCATGCCGCACCTGGTGTTGCTGGATCTGAAGCTACCGAAGGTGGACGGGCTGGAGGTGTTGCGTCGGATGCGGGCTGCTGAGCGGACCAGGCTCTTGCCCGTGGTGATCCTTACTTCTTCCAGAGAGCAGCAGGACCTCGTGAACGGCTACGGCTATGGGGCAAACAGCTACATCCGCAAGCCAGTGGACTTCGCCCAGTTCGTCGAGGCGGTGCGACAGCTCGGCCTCTACTGGTTGGTCCTCAACGAGACGCCGCAAGCGGGGGTCTAGGGAGGTCGTGCATCGCGCGAGGTCGGTGTTTGAGCACCTCAGGCGCGCGGCGGCGGCTTATGCTGTCCTGATGTTCGCCCTGATGCTCACGCTCCTGGCCTACTACTACGTGCGCCAGAACGTCGAGAACAGCGCGGACAATCGGTTCCATGAGAGCGTCCAGGCAGCGCGGGACGCCATAGAGAACCAGATGAACTCTTACGTTGAGGCTATGCTTGGTGCCCGCGGACTCTTCTACGCCTCTAGCTTGATCGATAGGCAGGAGTGGAGCGGCTATGCGAGCGGCATAGACCTCGAGAACCGCTACAAGGGAATGCAGGTTCTGGGGTACGCGGCGCGTGTAGAACCAGAGCAGAAGGACGCCTTCGAGAGACAGCTTGTGGAGACTTTCCCCGACGAAGGACTTCAGGACCACTCCCCCCTGCGGCCGGAGGGTGAGAGGAGCGTGTACTTCCCGATGACGTACGTCGAGCCTCTGGACGAGGTCAACAGGAACCTGCTCGGCTACGACGCTTATACTAGACCTGAACATCGCGACGCCATGGACCGGGCACGCGATACGGGTAAGCCCGAGGCGACGGGCAGGGTGTTCCTATTCCGCCAGGCCTCGTCTGGCTCCAAGGCGGACCTCGCGCTCAAGCCGGGGCTCGTCATGTACCTGCCTGTCTACAGAAAGGGCGAGCCCACGGAGACCGTCGCCGACCGTCAGAGCGCCCTCGATGGATTCGTCGTCTCCTACCTGACTGCGGACGAGCTGTTCCGGGGCATCTTCGAGGAGCCGTATGAGCCCTCGATGGACTTCGAGGTCTACGATGATGGGGGGCTGACCCCGAACCACCTCCTCTACGACGACGACGGGGTCCTGCGCGCTGGGGAGGCCCAGGCACGACCCACCGGCTCCCTAATCGGTGCGATCGGGCAGATGACCGGCTTGCCGATTGGAGAGCTCAAAGGTCCTCACGATCTCAGCTACACCGACAAGATCGACGTGGCGGGCCGACAGTGGTGGGTTTACTTCCAGGCGCTTCCAACGTTCCAGATGGAAGGCGAGAGCCAGTTGCCGCTCTTCGTACTCCTGACCGGCTTCGCGGGAAGCTTCTTGCTCTTCGGCATAACCTTCATGCTTATCCGTAGCCGCTTACGAGCCGAGAAGGCCGGCCGGGACCTCGAGGATGCCAACCGCGAGCTCGAGGCGACCAACCGTGAGCTGGAAGCGTTCTCCTACTCGGTCTCCCACGATTTGCGAGCACCCTTGCGGAGCATAGACGGCTTCTCCCAGATCATCCTGGAGGACTATGCTGAGGAGCTCGATGAGGAGGGCAAGGACTATCTTTGCCGGGTGCGCACCGCGAGCCAGAAGATGGGCCGCCTCATAGATGATCTCTTGGGCCTCTCCCGCGTAACGCGGGGTGCCTTGAACTGCAAGCGCGTGGACCTAAGCGCTCTGGCTATGGAGGTCGCCGAGGAGCTGCGGGAAGCGAGGCCGGAGCGGAAGGTCGAGTTCTCGGCCCAGAAGGGGCTCGAGGTCTGGGGGGACCCGAGGCTTTTGAGGGTGGCTCTGGTCAACCTGATCGGCAACGCCTGGAAGTTCACCGAGAAGAAGCACGAGGCCAGGATAGAGTTCGGACTCGACGAGGAGCTCTCGAGAAGGGGCCACATCCCGGTCTACTACGTGCGCGACAATGGAGCAGGCTTCGAGATGATCTACGCAGACAAGCTCTTCGGCGCCTTCCAGCGGTTGCACGGGCAAGACGAGTTCGAGGGTACGGGCATAGGGCTGGCCACGGTGCAGCGCGTCGTCCACCGCCACGGTGGCAGAATCTGGGCCGAGGGCGAAGTAGGTCGCGGGGCGACCTTCTACTTCACCCTGCGCCCCGGTCTCAGGCTCGACTCCACAGCGCCCCGCGAGGAGGTCAAGACAAAGTGACCTCCGGCGAAGGCACGGCGCATGCTCGCTTACACGACGCGAAAGACAAGGCGGAGCGTACGCACCTAAAGGTGCTGATCGTCGAGGACTCGGTCGACGATGCTCTGTTGCTAGTGCGTGAGCTCAGGCGTGGGGGCTACGAGCCATCTTACGAGCGGGTAGACACCGCAGAGGCCATGCGAGCTGCTCTCGAAAGACAGAGCTGGGACGTCGTCGTCTCCGATCACGCCATGCCGGCTTTCAGCGCGCCGGCGGCCTTGGAGTTGCTCCGGGAGAACGGGCGGCCGGATCTTCCGTTCATCATCGTCTCCGGGCACATCGGCGAGCATGCGGCGGTAAGGGCCATGAAGGCCGGGGCCCACGATTTCGTTGCAAAAGACAGCCTGGCCCGGCTCGTTCCCGCCATCGAGCGGGAGCTACGCGACGCCGAAGAGCGTCGGCAGCGCCGGCGAGCCCAGGAGGCGTTGCGCCTGGCGGAAAAGAAATACCGGGGCATCTTCGAGAACGCGGTGGAGGGGATCTTCCAGACCACGCCCGACGGTCGTCTAGTAACAGCGAACCCGATGATGGCGCGCATCTTCGGCTATGACTCCCCGGAGGAGATGATAGAAACTCTCCAGGACATCAGGGGGCAGCTCTACGTCGAGCCCGCCCAGCGAACCGAGTTCCTCACTCGCATGCGGCAGGACGGCAGTGTGTTCGAGTTCGAAAGTCAGTTCTACCGCAAAGACGGCGGTGTGATCTGGACCTCCACGAACGCCCGCGCGATTCACGACGATTCCGGTGAGATAGTGGGCTTCGAAGGTACAGTGGAGGACATAACCGAGCGCAAGAGGGCCGAGGAGGATCTGCGGAGGAGTTTGGATCGGCTCGTGGCGCTGCACGAGGCGGGTCACCTTCTGGGCTCGACGCTGGAGCCGGAGGAGGTAGCAACGCGACTCCTGGAGATCATGCGCCGAATCTCCGGGCTGGCGACGGCGGTGATCTCCTTGCGAGAGGACGGGCAGCTCCACGTCTGGCGTTCCATCGGTCTCGAGAAGCTGGGGCCGGAGACCCGCCGCGCTCCGGGTGTGAGAGAGGCCCAGGAGGCCGTTATAAAGAGCGAAACTCCCCGGCTCTTCTGGCTCGACACCTGGCAGGATCATGAGGCTGAGCCCGCCGTCGGGCTGTGTCTGCCACTGCGAGTGCGGGAGCGCACCGTCGGGTTGCTGGAGGTGTACGGTCCTGCGGCGCTGGCGGAGAACGACACCGTGTCTATCCTGGAGAGCCTCACCAACCAGGCGGCAAGCGCCTTCGAGAACGCCAGGCTCTATGGAGAGCTGGCCGAGCGCGAGCGGAGGTTGCAGGAACTGGTCGGCAAGATCCTGGTGGCTCAGGAGGAGGAGCGGCGCAGGGTAGCTTACGAGGTGCACGACGGTCTGGCGCAGGTGGCCGCCGCTGCCCACCAGCACCTGCAGGCCTTCGCGCAGTATCACCCACCCCAGTCCGAAGAAGGGCGCGATGACCTCACGCGGGTCTCGGGGCTCGTGCGCCAGACCGTGGGTGAAGCGCGCCGAATCATCGCGAACCTCAGGCCGACGGCGCTCGACGACTTCGGCCTCAAGAGCGCGGTGCGCCTCCACCTCGACGCCTTGAGAGCCGAAGGGTGGCACATCAACTACGAGGACTCGTTGGACGACGAGCGACTTCCGGCCGCCACGGAGACGGCGATCTTCCGGGTCATCCAGGAGGCGCTGAACAACGTCGTCAAGCACGCTGGCACGAAGAGGGTGGACCTCTCGCTCGAGCGGCGCCTGGCGGAATCTTCGGGTGAGAGGGGTAGGATCCGGCTCTCCGTCAGGGATTACGGGCAGGGTTTCGTGTCGGATTCGTCCACAAGCCGCGCGGCTCGGAGCGGGCCTGGAGAGCGAGTCGGCATGACGGGCATGCGCGAGAGGATAGCCCTACTCGGCGGTGACTTCCGGGTCGCGAGCCGCCCCGGCATGGGCACCCTGATCGTCGCAGAGGTCCCCCTGCTTGAGGGGCCTGCAGGGGCAAGTATTGAGGACGTGGCCAACAAGCCCGCCGAGGGTGCGATAGGCGGCGTGATCGATGGTCCGAACGGCGATGAGTCGACAGAGGGCGCGGATGGGGAATGAGGAGAGCTCAATACGGCTCCTGATCGCCGACGACCACGCGCTCGTCCGGAGTGGGCTGCGTAGCATGCTGGAGAGGGAACCGGGCTTCGAAATAATTGGGGAGGCTGAGGATGGCCGCGAAGCGGTGGAGCTCTGCCGCAGCTTGAGGCCGGATCTCATCCTCATGGACGTGCGTATGCCGAGGATGGATGGGTTGGAGGCAACCCGCACCATAAAGCAAGAGTCTCCCGAGATCGGGGTTCTCATGGTGACCATGCATGAGAACCCCGACTACATGCTAGAGGCTATTAAAGCGGGCGCCGCCGGCTACGTGCTCAAAGACGCCCCACTGGATGAGCTGATCACCGCTGCACGGCGCGTGGTAGATGGCGAGCCTTCAAATCACCAGGCTTCCTCGCTCAATTAGAGAGGTGGCGGTCTCTACCGGAGCATCTCTCCAGGAGCAAGGCGCCTCGTAAACGGTTGTTCAGAGTTTTAGAAGTGGTGATGTCTCGCAAAAGATAGTTACTCGTCCCTGGAAGGTAATCTCCAGGAGGCCGGACTGGAGTCGGTAGCTTCCGAGGTGACTGGCAAGGAAGGCCTCGCGCTCTAGTGCGGGCCTTCCTTTCAAAACGGTGACAGGTGTTGGCTGCCGATAGCTTTGTGCTATCTGGATTGTGGCTCATCTGTGGGAGCTGCTTCCCGGAGCTCCTGGTCGATCTCTGGGCTGATGCCGGTAAGAGAGCGGACGTAGATCTCGTCGTAGTCCGTCTGGAGTCCCTCACGTTGCTCACGTTCGGCGTCGTATCTCCGAGTCCCCAGGAGGGTGCCGATAAAGCAGGCCAGTACGCCCAGAGGCACCGAGAACAGAGCCGGATTCTTGAACGGGAAGAGTGGATCGACCGGGATGATCGCGGACGGCGCGGATGCTGCCTCCGCGCTCGCGCCGGTCAGGACACTAGGGCTGATGAGTACGAGCACGATGGCGCTTACGAGGCCGACGGCTATGCCGGCGATGGCGCCAGTAGTGTTGAACTTCCTCCAGAAGATCGTAAGCAGGATGGTCGGCACGTTGGCGCTCGCAGCGACCGCGAAGGCCAGCGCCACGAGGAAAGCCACGTTGAGGCCCTGGGCGAATAGGGCCAGGACTATCGCGGCCACCGAGATGCCGATGGCCGTGTAGCGGGCTGCCCGGAATTGCTCGCGCTCGGTCGCCTCGCCGTGACGGAAGACGTTGGTGTAGAAGTCGTGGGCGAAGGCGCTCGAGGCGGCGACCACGAGACCCGCCACTACCGCCACGATGGTGGCGAAAGCGACCGCCGAGATAAAGGCAAAGAAGATCGGACCGCCGAGCGTATAAGCGAGCTGTGGAGCCGCCAGGTTGCCTGCCGGGTTGGCCGCTTTGATCGCGTCCTGCCCCACCAGCAGCGCTGCGCCGTATCCCAGGATCGGTGTCAAGAGGTAGAATAGGCCGATGATCCAGGTCGCCGTGACGATCGAGGAACGGGCAGTCTTCGCGTCCGGCACGGTAAGGAAGCGGATCAGGATGTGCGGCAACCCCGCCGTCCCAAGGACGAGGGCGATGTTAAGCGAGATCACGTCGAGGCTCGGTACCAGGCCGCTCGGGGGGGGCGGGACGAGCGCTTGATAGCCAATCTCGCTCTCCACCGCGCTGAACAGCGCAAACGGGTTGAAGCTATATTTGGCCAGCACGAACATTGCGAGGGTAAGGGCACCGGCGATGAGCAGTACGGCTTTGACGATTTGGATCCAGGTGGTAGCTATCATGCCGCCCGCCACGATGTAGATCGTCATCAGGACCCCGATGAGGATGACCGACAACCAGTACGGGAAGCCGAGCAGGAGCCCGATGAGCGCCCCGGCGCCGTTGAGCTGGGCGATCATGTAGAACATGCTTATGGCGAGGGTGCTCAAGGCCGCCGCCGAGCGTACGCCCGACGTGTTGAAGCGGGACGTGAGCATGTCGGCCAGAGTGTACTTGCCGAGGTTCCTTAGGGGCTCCGCCACGAGCAAGAGGACCACCAGATACGCCACCAGGAACCCGATGGAGAGGTAAAAGCCAGAGAAGCCAGTTAATGCTATGGCGCCCGCTATCCCGAGAAAAGAGGCAGCCGAGAGGTAGTCGCCTGAGATGGCGAGGCCGTTCTGCCAACCGCTGATCTTGCCGCCCGCCACGTAGTGGTCACTGGTGGACTTGTTGTGCCGAGACGCCCAGGCGGTGATAATGAGCGTCAGCGCGATGATCGCGACGAAGAAAATGACGGATATGGCTTGGTCACTCACGTTACTGCACCTCTTCTTCAGCAGTCTCGTGGAGTGCCTGCTGTACAAGCTCGTCCCACTTATTCGCCTGGTGCACGTAGATGTGCATTAGTACCCAAGTCATCACGAACTGTGCGAAGCCGTAGACGTAAGCCCAGGTAAGGGAGCCTACCGCTCTCCCGTCTAAGACCGTCGTGAACGCTGCCAGAACCGGCAGACCAAAAAAGAACACAAGGAAGAAGATCGTCGCTGGGATGAGAAACGCCTTCCGCTTCCGCGCAAACGCCTGGAACGCTGCGGTTCGCTCCACGCGGACCCACTCTTCGTGCCTATGGCTATCCATCCAAACTCCCTTCCCTATGTATTCAGTTGTGTCCAAAGACCCAATCACAACTACATCCTCCTTAATTCGTTAATATTAACTCAAACTTGGAATCGTATGTATAGCGAAAGGCATTTGTAGGCTCGTTCGCAAGATATTCCTCGCGCCTTACGCGCCTTATTTTGGGGCTTTGGGAGCCGATCTCGCCGAGAGTTGCTCCGAGGCGGAGCTTTGCTCGCCGGGCACGGGCATTGCAGGCTTGGAGCTGGCTATGAGCAGCATAGCCTTCTGTTCCCCAGGTTGTCGCTGTTGTGCCGTCGGGGATGAGGTGGATTGCTGTAAGATCCTGCGCTAAGACTACACACGGTATACCGAGCAAGAGTGCGGCGGGTATACGGAGAGAGGATTGTATTGATTTTTATATGGTTTGAGGCATACAATTTGGCATAGTTGGGTAAGAGGAACACTTGAAGTATTTAGGAAAGGAGGGTGTAGGTAGGCTGAGCCAAAGTGAGCCAAAGTAGTTGACCGAGTTCAGAGAGAAATTGGGAGAAAGGGAGAATCGTGGCAGAAGAGCAAGCAAAAGGGTTTACGCTTCCACTAGCGGATCCCGCACCTTTGGGGCTAGCGGCATTCGCCCTCACGACCTTCGCGTTCTCGATCGCGAATGCCGGCTTAGTGCCTGAGGATTCATTAAGGTTCTACATCACGCTGGCGCTATTCTACGGGGGGCTTGCTCAGTTTGTAGCTGGGTTGTTCGAGTTCCGGAATAACAACGTCTTTGGCGCAACGGGGTTCACCTCCTATGGGGCGTTCTGGATGTCTCTGGGGGTCTTCGAACTCCTTATAAGGCAATTCGATCTAGCGGTGCCGGGGGTGCGGCTGGCCGCGCTGGGCTGGTTCTTCGTGAGCTGGGCCATCTTCACCTTTATCATGTGGTTAGGATCGTGGGGCCTCCATGCCGCCTTGGGCGTGACGTTTACGCTGCTTCTGGCTACCTTCATCTTATTGGCATTGGCCGTGTTTGGCGGACCGAATGAGGGGCTCCTCCATATAGCCGGCTACGTCGGTATCGTGACGGCCGTGGCAGCTTGGTACATCGTGGCAGCGGACATACTCAACACCGTCTACGGACGGGTGATCCTTCCCCTCGGGCCCGCTGCTGGAGAAGCCAGCTAGAGAGAAGATGAACTCTTTGCGGTTGAGTAGAGAAGGGGGCTGTTATAAGCCTCCTTCTCTTTGCGAACGAATCGCCCGGTGATCGGCTTTTATTTATACTGGCGTTCTTCGGAGATGCAGCTGCGAGGTACGCTGCTGCATCCCTGTTCCTCAGCCTGCAGAAGGGTGATCCTGCTCAATTACCGACGTTACAACTTACAGCCTATTCTGTATCCGGTGGTGTGAAGAGGCGGAGGAGGCAGTCCCTGGCCAAGTATCGAAAGAGAATTCGTCGCGACGTTATGCACTGGTTAGGAATTTCCATTTGTGGGAACGTATGAACCATCGGGGAATGGAAAATCCTAAAGCTTCCATCACACCCCGAGATGTCGTTTAGAAGGATAGGGAAAGGAGAAAGATGAGCGAAGAACAGCAAAGCGGCCAGGAGCTTGCTGACCGCGTCTACGAGCCGCCGGAGGATTTCGCCAAGAACGCCAACATCCAGGATCCGGAGATCTGGGACAAGGCGGCTGAGGACTACGAGGGCTTCTGGGAGAGCTGGGCCAGGGAGCTTCACTGGTTCAAGGAATGGGACCAGGTCCATGAGTGGGATCCCCCATTCACTCAGTGGTTCGTCGGCGGCAAGATCAACGCGGCCTACAACTGCCTCGACTACCAGATCGAGCAGGGCAAGGGCGACAAGACGGCCCTCATCTGGGTCGGCGACGAGCCCGACCATCAGCAGACCTACACCTACAACGAGCTCCTGGCCGAGGTCAACAAGTTCGCCAACGTCCTCAAGGATGCCGGGATAGGCAAGGGTGACGGGGTCAGCATCTACCTGCCGATGATTCCTGAGCTTCCCATCGCCATGCTGGCCTGCGCGAGGATCGGTGCCATACACTCGGTGGTCTTCAGCGCCTTCCAGCCCGCGCAGCTCTCCGAGCGCATCAACGACATCGAGGCCACGGTACTAGTCACCTGCGATGAGTCTCCCAGGGGCGGCCAGAAGACACCGCTTAAGGAGAACTCCGATGAGGCCCTCGAGGACACTTCTTCCGTGGAGAAGGTAATCGTGGTCAGGCGCACGGGCGAAGACGTACCCATGGAAGATGGGCGTGACCAGTACTGGGAC
>JAWWQA010000354.1:0-3535 GCA_033854695.1 Rubrobacteraceae bacterium | reverse complement strand
TGGCCAACGGTACACCATCCAACCGCTGGCACATCTGCGCCACAGCCGACGCGTTCTGATCCGTCAGCCTGAGAGTTGGCAGAACGGTCACAGCCCGCTCGATGAACAGACGAACCGCCTCGTAGTGGGGCAATTCCTCGATAGGGGACAAATGGCGGGTAGCAGGTAGCGAGAGGGAGGGCACGAGATACGGGATTTCGCCGGCAACACCCAGCACCTCCTGGCTGGTAGCCAGGAGGTGCAGATTCGGACAGACGCGTAGCAAAGTATCAGCTAGTGCGGCGCATACCTCGACGAGATGCTCACAGTTGTCCCAAATCAGCAGCGTCTTTTTGGGCTTGAGATAGTTCGAAAGCGTCTCGGTCAGCAGGCAGCCTGGTTGTTCGCGCACACGTAGGACCGAGGCCACTGTTTGCGGCAAGAGCATCGGATCGGTCAGCGACGCCAACTCCACCAGCCACACGCCGTCTTCGAACCCCTCCACCAGACCATTAGCTACCTGAAGTGCAAGCCGTGTCTTGCCACAGCCACCAGGGCCAGTGAGCGTAAGCAGACAGTTGTCAGCCAGCAGCCCCTTTACCTCGGCCATCTCCCGCTCGCGCCCGATGAAGCTGGTCAGCTGAAACGGTAGGTTGTTGGGAGGGTGCTTCGGAGCACGTGTGCCGGGGAAGGCTACTAGCCGATTGGGGTCGTCCTTGGAAACGCCGTGGGGGGAGGTATTATCAGGCGAGTCTGTGGAACGCGACATCAGGGTTCCGTTTCCAGAGCTTTAGCTACCCACCATATTGGTGAAAGGGAAGGTGACTCTCTCGCTCAATAGAATAGGCACAGCCCACTCCTCCTGACACTGGCGATGTTAATTGAAGTTATAGCCATTATCACTTAAGCGCGGCACCCCTGTGGACAGTATTAGCCTCACCCGAAGAGAGCAAGGGCGTTGCTAACCCGCAGATCGAGTAGTGTCTCACTACTACTCGGTATGGGCTGTGCTCCGCACTAAGGTCCTGTCAGGGGTTTTTTGGCAGCCGTCGGATGGGGTATATTTTGACCCTTGTGCAGTAGAGTGCCCTCCTGCGGAGGAGTATCCGGGTCGCGACGAGCCAGCGACGAACGGAAAGGACGATACGCATGATCAACGGCGCGGACAGAGCAACTGTAAAGTCGCTAGGTGAGACGTGCGAGGACCTCGAGCGGATGGCCGACGACGTGCGAGCCGGACTGCTCAGCACACCCAAGGACCTCTCGCCCTGGCCCAAATACTTCTATGACGAGAAAGGTTCGGAGCTCTTTGAGGAGATAACGGCTGTTCCCGAGTACTACCAGACCCGCACGGAGCTTTCGATCCTCGAAGAGAAGGCACCGGAGATCATCACACGTACCGGCTGCCGGGAGCTGATAGAGCTCGGTAGCGGGTACGCGAGCAAGACCCGCGCCCTGCTCGACGCGATGGTGGCCGGAGCAGGACCGGTCCGCTACGTACCGTTCGACGTTAGCGAGAGCGCGCTCTCGAGCAGCGCAGAGAGACTCCTCGAGGAGTACCCGACGTTGAATATCTCCGGTTTCGTCGGAGACTTCGACCACTCCCTGGAACACCTGCTGGACCGTACCAAGACGAACGGTTCAGGGAGGCTCGTAATCTTTCTTGGGGGAACCATCGGCAACTTCATGCCCGAGCAGCGGCGGTCGTTCCTCGGGAGGTTACGCGCCGGGCTCGAGACAGGAGACTACCTGTTGGTCGGGATGGACCTGGTCAAGGATGCGCATGTCCTGGAGGCGGCTTACGATGACGCGGCGGGCATCACCGCCCGGTTCAACAAGAACCTCCTGAACGTACTAAACCGCAAGCTCGGTGGGGAGTTCGATCCGGAGCTCTTCGCCCATCGGGCGACCTACAATTCAGAGGAGTCACGCATCGAGATGTGGTTAGACTCGAAGGTCGAGCAAAAAGTGCCGGTGGCTGCTTTGGATCTCGAGGTCCCCTTCGAAGAGGGGGAAGGAATGCGGACGGAGATCAGCACCAAGTTCACCCGCGAGTCGATGGAGACTTCGTTCCGCGAGGCCGGCCTCCATATGCTCGGCCTCTACACCGACGACGAGGGCCTCTTCGGGCTCGCCCTCGGCGAACCTGCTTAGCGGCGCGGGTTCCAACCACCTGCCGATAGGTCTATAGTTCCTGTTCTGAAAGGTTGGCGACCTCGAAGGTGAGAATTATGAGCACGGATATACGGCAGGTCCAGAAGCCCCTGAAAGAGAAGTACCGCAACGAGCCCGGCTCTTCGCGCATAACGCTCAAGGCAAGCGGCAGCGAGACCGACACCCCCATATCTTGCTCAGTGGACATCGGCCGGGCCGTCTACGAGGCCGAAGCGCATGCTGGCGTCGGCGGGATGGGCACCGCGGCTTGCTCAGGGGATCTCCTGTTGGGAGCTCTAGCCGCATGCGCCCAGATCACCTGCCAGATGGTCGCCTCGGCTATGAACATTCCGACAGAGAAGATCGAAGCCGTCGCCGAAGGAGACCTGGACCTCGCCGGCACCATGGGCATCTCCAAAGAAGTTCCGGTCGGCTTCGAGAACGTTCGCCTGACCCTGCAAATAAAGGCTCCCGAAGCGACCACCGAGCAGCTCAACTCTCTACAAGAGAAGACCGAGCAATACTGCGTCGTCATGCAAACCCTCACCCATCCGCCAAACCTGAAGACCAAGTGGATACGCCGGGAACAAAGCTAGAGAGGGCATAGACGAGTGCCGGAGTAACTACTCTGTGGGCTCTATTTTTCATTTGCAAACTATCATCTGCTTCTTATCATCCTCCCAACGAGGTAGGGTCCTGGCTCTCCGTAGATTCAGGCCAAGGTCGTTATCGGGGCTCCGGCTCTTTTCACAAAGATGTCCGAGTAGTAAAAGAAATGTGCCATATGGCTGATGCAAATGTGTCCTATGGCCGATGCGGAGAGCCTTTTCGCGCTATAGATTATTGGCATCTATATCAGGGGCTGGGCTGGCCACGCCATAGATTACTCCCGTTATTTCCCAAAACTAGCCCGGCTCTCTTGTAGGGGCCGGGGCTTCTACGTTCTCTCTAACACGGCACCCCGGCCCCTAATCCCGCCAAAACAGCACCGCGCTACTGGCGTACGGCAAACGGAGGGGCCGATCACTGCTGCTTGGAATGGCACCGCTCCCGGCACGACACGCTGACCGATGGCGGAGAGGGCATCGATGAAAGTCAGAAGGCAACAGCAGGGAGTCTGACTGCTGTGGTCATCTGCCAGGCAACGCTTCTCACGCCGGCCGCGTCGCCGGTTGCCACGTGAAGCCTTCGTCGGGTGAGTGAATGATGTCGTCTGCGCCGGAAACAGCGACCGGTCCGGCGATGCCGTCGGTGACAGCGAACAGCTCGTTGGTGGTGTTGCTCGTCGATCTCGTCCAGGTGTCCCCGTCAGCCGAGGTGAGCACGACACCCCCGCCGCCAACCGCTATCCATCCTTGAGGCGTTGCCGCGACGCCGCGCAACGTTACGTTGACGCCAGAGT
>JAWWQA010000353.1:0-7646 GCA_033854695.1 Rubrobacteraceae bacterium | reverse complement strand
GTTGTGGGAGAGCTCTCGCTCGATGGAGGGCTGCGGGGGGTGCGCGGTGCGCTCTCGATGGCCGAAGGGGCCAAAAAGGAGGGCTTGGAGGCCCTGATCCTACCGGAGCAAAACGCTTCCGAGGCGGCTTCGATCGGCGGCCCTGGCGTCTACGGAGTGCGTTCACTTAAGGAGGCAGTCGGCCTCATTGTGGGCGAGAAGGTCGTAGCTCCAACGACTACCACTCCTGATGGCCGGCCGGTGGCGGAAGAGCCGATCGACGACTTCGCCGATGTTGCTGGACAGCGATATGCCAAGCGCGCGCTGGAGGTAACTGCCGCAGGTGGTCATAACATTCTCATGAGCGGACCACCTGGCTCGGGGAAGACTATGCTCGCCCGAAGGTTGCCGGGCATCCTACCGCCGCTCACCCGTGAGGAGAGCATCGAGGTCACCAAGGTACACAGCGCGGCGGGTGAGGGACACGGTGCGCTAGTGGAGCGGCGGCCCTTTCGGGCTCCGCATCACACTATCTCTACGAGCGGGCTCGCGGGCGGGGGGAACAACCCGCGTCCTGGCGAGGTCTCGCTCGCCCACCACGGTGTGTTGTTCCTGGACGAGTTTCCTGAGTTCAAACGCCAGACGCTGGAAGTTTTACGGCAGCCCATGGAAGATGGGCAGGTGACGATCTCGCGGGTCGCCGCGACGTTGACTTACCCGGCCCGCTTCACGCTCGTGTGCTCGATGAACCCATGCCCGTGCGGGTACGCGGGCGACCGGCGGCGCAGGTGCAGGTGCCCGGCGGGGCAGATAGAGCGCTATCAGAGCCGCATCTCCGGCCCTCTCCTCGACCGGATAGACCTCTTCGTGGACGTGCCTCGCCTGACCCGCCAGGAGCTTCGGGGCGGTGAGGTTGGCGAGACCTCTGGGGAGATTCGGGCCAGGGTCGCCGCGGCGCGCGAAGCTCAGTTGGCGCGTCAGGGTATCTCAAACGCCACACTTGGTGGGCGCGAGCTGCGTGTGGCGTGTGCTCTGGGCGGAGACGCAGAGACGCTCTTCTCCCAGGCCATCGACCGGATGGAGCTCTCGGGCAGGGCTCACGACCGGATCTTGAGGGTGTCGCGCACAATCGCCGACCTCGCGGGCGACGAGCAGATAGCCGTCGAGCACGTGGCCGAGGCGCTTAACTACCGGAGGGCAACGGCTGTTGATCGCTGATGAGAAGGCCGCTTACTTGTTTCTTTCCTTGCTGCAAGCCAGGGTAGGGGCGAGCGTCGTCTCCAGGCTAGGGGACACAGATCCGGTCGAGGTCCTCGAGATGTCCGCCGGGGAGATAGCTGGGCAGGTGAGACTAACCGAGAAGGGGCGTAGGGCCTTCGAGGAACTGAAGGAGGGCTTCGACCCGGAACAGGTTCTGGCCAGTTTGGAGGAGAAAGGTCTTAGAGCGATCACTTTCGCCGAAGAGGACTATCCGGAGAAGCTCGCCGAGATCCCGGACCCGCCGCCTGCGCTCTTTGTGGACGGCGAGGTGCCCGAGGGACCGGCGGTTGCTCTTGTCGGCTCTCGTAAGGCTTCGGCGACCGGGATCGAAGCCTCCAGGACTCTGGGTCGTGCCCTGGGCGAGCGGGGGGTGTGTGTGGCGAGCGGGCTCGCGCTTGGTATAGATGCGGCGGCGCACGAGGGAGCGGTGGAGGCCCGTGGACCCACTGTCGGGGTGCTCGGCTGTGGGATCGACGTGATCTACCCCAAGAGCAATCGTAGCCTCTTTGAACGGGTAAAGGACGGGGGGGCTATCGTCTCCGAGTATTACCTGGGGGAGCAACCGCTCGCGTGGCGGTTCCCGGCACGTAACCGGATCATAGCGGGTTTGAGCGACGTGGTTGTCGTCGTCGAGGCCCCCGAAAAGAGCGGCGCTTTGATCACCGCCCGCCATGCCGTAGAGGCCGGGCGCGACGTGTGGGCCGTGCCCGGACCTTTTGGCTTCGCCGAGTGCCGGGGCTCGAACGCGCTCCTGGCGGACGGTGCGGGGGTGCTCTGGGACGTGGACAGGTTCGTGGAGGCTGTGGCCCCCGAGCTCGCACCGCAAAAGCTGCCCGTCGCGGGAGCAGAGCCGGTACCGGCAGAGCTACCGGAGAATGAAGCCGCGGCGCTCGCGGGCGTGGGCTTCGAGCCGACGGGAGTGGACGTGGTGGCCAGACGCAGCGGGGTCGAGATGCGCGAGCTTTTGTCCGCGCTGGCTCTCTTGGAGCTCAAGGGGTACGTCACGCGGGATGCTGGCGGCGCCTTCGTGAGGACCCCGAGTATGGAGACGAAGCGCTGATGGCCCCTACACTCGGGCCTCTGTGGTCGCGGTACCTGGAGGTTTGGGAAAAGCTTCGAGCAGGCGAGGGGCTGCCTGACGAGGCGGCGCGGCGAGAGGCCGAGTGTCAGGCGGGGCAGCTCAGAGACCGGCTCCTCGTCAACTACTCGCCGCTCGTCAAGTACGTGGCGGGCCGGGTTGGGGCGCGCATGCAGGGGGCTATTGAGCAGGAGGATATGATCTCCTACTTCTACGAAGGGCGCACCTTGAAAGAGATAGGCAAAGCCCTCGGCCTGACTGAGGGGCGTATAAGCCAGATCCTCAGGGACGCCCTGAGCAAGCTGCGGGAGCATCTCAAGAGATCCTCTCTGGCCCACGAGAACTGGCAAGCCTTAGGCTGAGGACCTAAAGATCCGTAGAGCGGGCTAGAAGCTCATGTCTCGCTATGCTACTATCTGTGAGGTTTTGATCACACACGCCCGCCGGAGGGCTTGCTCTTAGGCAGGCCCAGGTGGTGGTCCGCGGAATGTTTCTCATCGAGTCACCCTGTGGATTGCGAAGCGCGGGCGGAGGTACAACCACCTGAAAGAAGGAGAAGCAGGAACTTTGGAGAGTACAGTACAGCAAGAAATAGGCGTTAGAGAGCTGCTCGAGGCTGGCGTCCACTTCGGGCACCAGGCCAAGCGGTGGAACCCCAAGATGAAGAAGTACATCTTTGCCGAGCGAGCCGGGGTGCACATCATCGACCTCGATCAGACGCTCGCTCTTCTCGAGAGGGCCAGGCAGTTCATCAGAGGAGTGGCCGAGGCAGGACGCGAGGTCCTCTTCGTTGGGACCAAGAAGCAGGCTCAGTTCACCGTTGCCGAGCAGGCCGTGCGCTCGGGCCAGCCTTACGTCGTCGAGCGCTACATTGGCGGGATGCTCACGAACTTTCAGACTATCCAGCCGCGCATCGAGTACTTCAAGACGCTGATGCAAACCGTCGAGGAGACGCCCGAGGAGGAGAGGACTGGCCGGGAGTGGTTCGCCCTCTTCCGCGAGTACCAGAAGCTCAGGCGCAACTTCGCCGGCATCACCGAGATGGAGCGGCTGCCGGGGGCGGTCTTCGTGATCGACCCAAAGCGCGAGGAGCTGCTCGTTAAGGAGGCGAACCGGCTCCGGATACCCGTGGTCGCGCTCACCGACACCAACTGCGACCCGGAGGTGGTCGACTACGTCATACCGGGCAACGACGATGCTATACGCTCGATCAACCTGATCGCCAGGCTTATCGCCGACTCTATTCTCGAGGGCCGGGGCGAAGAGCCCACCCCCTCCGAGGATCGGCCCATGCCTCCGGCCGTCGAGGAGGCCCTTGTCGACGAACAGGAGGCGACGGAACCACTCTCCGAGGCGGCCAGGGAAGGCGGCGTCTCGGAGAACAATACACAGGGCCTTGCGGATCTCGTGGAATCGGCCGGGGAGATCGCCCCGGAAGAAGACCCGACGCCGAGCTACAGAGGCGCCCGCGACAGGCAGGAGCGGGCGCGCGAGGAAGCTAGCGACGCGTTAAGTGATGCGTCCGCCGCGGTAGAGCCGGATGTGCCTGAGGCCGGGCGGGCTGCGAGCGGGAGCGTCGAGGGTGTGCCCGGGGGCGGTGAGCTCAGGCCCGGTGAGGAGGCTGTGCTGGGCGAAGAGACCGCATCTGACGAGAGTGGCGCCACTGCGACGCCTGAGGAGCCCGAGACGAGCGAGACGGCGCCTTCGGGTGGGGAAGCTGCGCATGACGATGCTCAAAGCAACGACGATACCGAGGAGAAATAAGAACTTTGGCGAGCACCATCGAAAAGATAAAGCAGCTCCGGGAGGAGACTGCCGCCGGGATGATGGACGTGAAGCGAGCGCTAGAGGAGTCCGGCGGTGACGTAGAAGGCGCCCGGCGCGTTCTTAGAGAGCGCGGGCAGGCCATCGCGGCCAAAAAGAGTGCCCGGGAGACGCACGAGGGTCTGATCGACGCCTACATACACTTCAACGGCCGGGTGGGGGTCCTCGTCGAGGTCAACTGCGAGACGGACTTCGTGGCCCGGACGCCTGAGTTCAAGGAGTTCGCACGCAACGTGGCCTTGCACATAGCGTCCATGAACCCGCTCACCGTCTCTCCGGAGGACATCCCGCAGGAGGCGCTCGACGAGGAGCGCGCGATCGCCGAGAAGCAGGTCGCCGAGATGGGCAAGCCTGAAAACATCACGGCAAGGATCGTCGAGGGCCGGATGAAGAAGTTTGTCAACGAGAAGGCTCTCCTCACCCAGGACTACGTCAAGGAGCCGGACAAGACCGTCGGCGACCTACTCCAGGAGACGATTCAGAAGCTCGGCGAGAACGTCGTGATCCGACGCTTCGTCCGCTACGAGCTATAGGGCTCTTAGAAACCTAAAGCCGTGGAGGAATCCACCCCGGTAGAGGGAGAGAGGGCAGCGGCCATGAAGTCCGAGCTGGGACCTGTAAAGCGCGTTGTCCTCAAACTCTCTGGGGAGAGCCTGGCCGGAGACGGAGGCTACGGCATAGACCCCGCAAGCCTGGACGCCACGGCCAGCCAGGTCGTCGAGGCGGTCGAGGCGGGGGCGGAGCTGGCGATAGTGGTAGGTGGCGGGAACATCTTCCGCGGCTCGCAGGTCGCCGACGTTCTCGGGATAGAGAGCGCGACGGCCGACTACATGGCGATGCTCGGGACCGTCATAAACGCGTTGGCGTTGCAGGCGGCGTTAGAGCGGCGGGGCATCCCTACTCGCGTCCAGACAGCTATCCAGATGCAGGAGGTCGCCGAGCCCTACATAAGGCGGCGCGCTATGCGGCACCTGGAGAAGGGCCGCGTGGTGATCTTCGCCTCGGGGACCGGCAACCCGTTCTTCACCACCGACACCGGTGCGGCCTTGAGGGCGCTCGAGATCGGAGCCGACGCCCTGCTCATGGCCAAGAACCGGGTTGACGGTGTGTACGATAAGGATCCACGCAAGGATCCCAACGCGGTTCGCATAGAGCGGTTGACGTATATGGATCTCCTTTCCAAGAATCTCGCCGTGATGGACCACACGGCTGCCACGCTTTGCAGTGGGCAGCGGCTACCCATAGTGGTTTTCGATATACTGAAGAAAGGTAACCTGCGGGGGATCCTCCGGGGCGAACAGGTGGGTTCTCTAGTCTGGAACGCGGGGAGTGGCGCCGGAGGTACATCCGCAGGCGTAGTCACGGGTGGAGGAGAGTAGAGATGTCCGAAGTTGTTGATCTGACGGTGGCCGAGCGCCGAATGCACGGGGCCCTGGATTCGGTCCGGCGAGAGTTTTCGACTATTCGTACGGGGAGGGCTAACCCGGCGATCCTGGACCGCGTGGAAGTCGAGGCGTACGGCTCGAAGATGCCCCTTAGAAGTGTGGCCAACGTGAGCGTCCCCGAGCCCCGCCTGCTCACGGTAACGCCTTTTGACCCCGGTACGATCAAAGCCATCGAGCGGGCCATAGATACTTCTGATGTTGGCCTCAACCCGCAGAACGATGGCAAGATCATCCGGCTACCCATCCCCGAGCTGACCGAGGAGCGACGAAAGCAGCTGATACGGCTCGCCCGCAGCATGGCCGAGGAGGGTCGCGTCTCGGTCAGGAACGTCCGGCGCGACGAGATGCGCGACCTCCACGAGCTCATGAAGGAGGGCGAGATCTCCCAGGACGACGAGCGCCGGGCGGAGGCCGAGCTCCAACAGCTGACCGACTCTTACATCAAGCGCGTAGATGCCGCACTCGCGGATAAGGAGGCCGAGCTCCTTGAGGTCTGAGCCCTGCTGAACTCTGCTCGAAAACAGGTCCCCGAGCCCCCGGCGGAACGCCGCGTCCTGACACCTGTAGACCGGGAGAAGGTGCCACGACACGTCGCTATCATCATGGATGGCAACGGCCGCTGGGCCAGAGCCCGCTGGCTCCCTCGGGCGGCGGGCCATCGTGCGGGAGTGGCGGTCCTCACCCCGCTTCTCGAGGCTGCGGGCGAAGCTGGCGTCGAGGCCCTTACTCTTTATGCTTTCTCCACGGAGAACTGGGGGCGTCCCGAGAGCGAGGTGGATTCGCTGATGGCCCTGTTTTTGGAGACGGCGAAGGGTAAGGTCCCGAAGCTAAACGAGCGCGGTGCGCGCTTGCGCTTTCTGGGCCGCCGGAGGCACCTCCCCGAGGCGGTGCGGGAGGCCATCGAGGAGGCCGAGGAGCTCACCAGCAAGAACGACAAGCTCGACGTCTACGTCGCACTCAACTACGGCGGCAGGGCCGAGATCGTGGATGCTGCCCGGCGCATGATCGAAGACGGCCTCGAGCCCGAGCAAGTAGACGAGGCCACCTTCGCCTCCTACCTCTACGCGCCGGAGGTGCCGGAGGTGGATCTCGTGATCCGTACTAGCGGGGAGCTGAGGATCTCGAACTTCCTCCTCTGGCAGGTCGCCTACGCTGAGTTCTACGTCACGGAAACGTTGTGGCCGGACTTCTCCCCAGAGGAGTTCCGCCGCGCCATCGCCTCTTTCGCGGCCCGTTCCAGGCGCCGCGGCGGGGTCTGAGAGGAATCTAAGAGAGCCTGTGCTCCGCTGGCGCTTCGTTACCGCCCTGATCCTGGCGCCGATAGTCCTGGGCGCCATCTTGTACGGCCGTTGGGCGGTCTTCGTCGTGATCCTCATCGTCATCGCGCTCGCGGCCCAAGAACTAGCCCGTGCTCTGAAACCGCTACCGTTCCCCGCGGCCTTCGGCGCCGGCGCGTTTCCGGTCTTGCTCTCGATCCCCTATGGCGTCAGTGGCGCTCTTGCAGGGCTGTTCCTTAGCCTGCCGTGGGCGCTGCTCTGGCTCGCTGGCCAACCTGAGGCCCGCACACTGAGAGCCCTCCTCGCTCTCCTCTTGATGGCGATCTGGGTCGGCGCGCCTCTGGCGCACCTCGGTTTGATCGAAGAAGAGCTAACCTACGGCAAGTACCTCATCCTCGTCGCCGTGGTGGGTCCCTGGATCTCCGACTCCGGTGCTTACTTCACGGGGCGCTTCTTCGGCCGCCACCTGCTCTTCCCGAACCTGAGCCCCAAAAAGACGGTCGAGGGCGCCATCGGTGGCCTCGTGGTGACGATGGTCGCAGTCGGGTACTTCACGCACGAGTTCCTGGACTTCGGCCTCATCGAGGCGGCGCTCTGGGGAATGGCAATCTCCATCCTCAGCCAGGCCGGGGACCTCTTTGAGTCCATTCTCAAACGTATCCTCGACCTCAAAGACCTCGGCCGTGCGCTCCCCGGCCACGGCGGCATCCTGGATCGTATAGACAGCCTGCTCTTCACCGCCCCGGCGGTATACTACCTCTACACGCTCTTCACACCATGAAC
>JAWWQA010000352.1:0-8599 GCA_033854695.1 Rubrobacteraceae bacterium | reverse complement strand
GTGGTGGGGACACGCCTCGCGGTAGAAGCAGCGCCCGAGCCAGCCCGCCGGTCGCCGTGCCATGCGATCGGTTAGCCAGTCACCCATCCGCGCTCGTACGTGGCGAGGGACGCACACTCAGCCCACCGCAGTTCCGGCCACTCCGGCCGCTAGCAACGTCGGCCAACGGATCCTGGCGTGACGCCTCCTCGATCCAGCGCAGCTCCGCCTCGGCCTGAGCCGCGGCCAGGCGGAAGAGCTCCGCGACGTGGCGTGGTTTCACGTCCATCCGGGGAGTTTGCATTGCTAACTTCCGGGCTTCGGCGGCGGAGTGGACCTCGACGGCGCGGTATCGCAGCGCGGCCAGCAGTTCGTCGCGAGGCAGATGGTTCATTAAGCTCAGCGCGACCTGGAAGGGGTCTATGACCGGTTTGATCTCCCACCAGTACTCGCGCAAGAGTCGTTGGAATTCTTTTTCGCCGATTTCGGTGACGGCGTAGGTGTTTCTGGCTGGACGATGTCCACCCGTTCGGTGTTGACTGGCTTAAGGAACCCCTCTTCAGCCATCTTGTTGAGGGCGTGATAGATCGAGCCGTAGGCGATGTTGGCCCACTGATCGGCGTTTCAGGTTTCGAGCGTCCTCCGGATCTCGTAGCCGTGAGCAGGTTGCATGAAGCGCAAGGCGTCCAAGATCAATAACTGCGTCGCAGACATCATCTACCTTTATACACGACTTTAGCGTCGCGCAAGCGAAGCGAACTTAGTGTACTGCTCGAGCCAGGCCAACTGTACTTTGCCGGTGGGCCCGTTGCGATGCTTGCCGACAATAACCTCGGCTATTCCCTTGTCGTCGGAGTCGGAGTTGTAATACTCGTCACGGTAGAGGAACATTACCATGTCTGCATCTTGCTCGATCGCACCGCTGTCTCTGAGGTCGCTCAAGAGCGGACGCTTGTCGTGGCGCTGCTCGACGGCACGGCTAAGCTGGGCGATAGCGAGGACCGGCACGTCGAGGTCGCGAGCGAGGACTTTGAGACCACGGCTGATCTCCGCTATCTCCTGCTGGCGGTTCTCGGAGCGGTTGCCCTGCCCGATCATGAGCTGCAGGTAGTCCACGACGACGAGCGAGAGGGGGATCTCACCCTGGGCGCTGAGGCGACTCGCAAGACGCCGAACCTTGGCTCGCATCTCCATGAGGGTTATGCCAGCGGTGTCGTCTATCCAGATCGGAGCCCCGCTGACCTCGGCAACCCCACGTACGAGCTTGGGCCAGTCCTCCGCCTTGACGTTGCCGCTCCGAAGGTCCTGCGTCCTGATCCGCGTAGTCTGCGAAATGAGACGCTGGACGAGCTGTTCTTTGCTCATCTCCAGAGAGAAGATCGCCACCGGCAGCTTGTCGACGCCTGCAGCGTGCCAGATGGCGTTTAGCGCCATAGCTGTCTTTCCCATAGCAGGTCTCGCTGCAAGTATTACAAGATCACTCTTGTGGAAGCCAGTGGTAAGGCGGTCCAGGTCTTCGAAGCCGGTCTCGACGCCGGTGACCTCTCCTTCTTGCTCGTAGAGACGCTGAATCATCTCCAGGGCACCTGGCGCGAGTTCGGACACGGGCGCGAGATGCTCCTTTAGCTGCCTGTTGGAAACGCCGTAGATTAGTTGCTCGGCAGCGTCAAGAGCCTGGGTGACGTCGTCGGGCTCGGCGAAGGCCTCCTGCTGGATACGGCTTCCGGCGTCGATCACGGCCCGAAGAAGCGCCTTGCCGCGTACAATCTCCGCGTAGCGGGCGGCGTTGGCAGCAGCGGGGACGCTCTCGACGAGCCTGAAGACGTACTGACGACCCCCAATGCGGTCGAACTCGCCTACGCTCCTTAGCTCATCCGAGAGCGTGAGCTGATCTATGGGCCCGCCCTTGGAGTAGAGACGCATCATCGCCCCATATAAGACCCGGTGAGTTTCGGAGTAGAAGTCCTCAGCAGCGAGCATCTCCCCGACTACGGAGACCGCAGCTTCAGAGACGAGCATCGCGCCGATCACAGCACGCTCGGCGTCGAGGTCGTGCGGAGGCACGAGGGCGCCCGCGTCGGTCCCCGACGGTACCCCACGTATCCTCCCCCTGCGCTCCATGGCCCACTAGCATGAAGCAAAAAGGGCTCCGTTACAAGACGGAGTCCTTAAGGTTTTGGTTCAGGCTGCATTTAAAGTTGCACTTCAGATATAGGTACTTCAGTAGGAATATATAGAGGCGTCGCGTGCTACACCTCTATATATTCCACATCTCTACAATTTAGGGACGACGATGACCTTGACGCTTGCCTCGATATCGCCGTGGACCTGGATGGGGACCTGGTGGGTACCTAGAGACCTGATAGGTTCATCGAGCTTGACGCGGCGTCTATCGATTCGGATATCGCGGGCCTTCTCGATAGCGGAGGCGATGTTCGCGGCGGTAACGGAGCCAAAGAGGCGCTCGTCCTCGCCGGTGCGGGCCTCTATCGTGATCACGCTCTTGTTCAGGGTCTGGGCTATGTCGCCCGCCCTCTCGGCCATGCGCTGATTTCGTTCCTCGACCTCGACCATCTCGCGGTGAACTTCCTCCAGCTTGCTAGGCGTCGCCATCTCAGCCAAGCCGCGTGGCACGAGGAAGTTGCGTACGTAGCCGCGGCTGACGTCCACGATGTCGCCCCGGCGTCCGATCTTCTCGACGTCCTGTTTTAGGATTACCTGCATAAAACGCCTCCTAGCGCCCGACCACGTACGGCAAGAGCGCCATCTCGCGGGCACGCTTTATCGCCATCGCCGCCTCGCGCTGGTGCTGAGGACACAGGCCCGTCACCCTGCGCGCCCGGATCTTGCCGCGATCCGACACGAACTTACGCAGCATGTTGTAGTCCTTGTAGTCGACGTACGCTATGTTCTCCTTGCAGAATACGCACGGTTTGCTCTTGATCGGCCGCTCCCGGCGCGATCCCCCTGGGCTGGTCCTTCTCCTACCCATGAACTATCTCCTCTCTCAAAAACTAGCCCGAAATCTCGGCAGGCTCGGGTAGCGGCTGGTGAGCATACGTCGGCGGGAGCTTCACGATCATATGCCGTAAGATATCGTCCGAGACACGCAGGATGCGCTTGAGCTCCGGCAGCGTCCGCTCACCCGCGGTGAACTCCATGACGTAGTAGAAGCCATCGGCACGGTGGCCGATCTCATACGCAAGCTTCCGCCGGCCCCAGTTGTTCACGTCGCTGACCGCACCGCCCGTGCGCTCGATGATAGTCCGAAAACGCCCGACAGTGCTCTCGACCTGCTCCTCGTCGAGCTCGGGTATTACTATGAGCATGACTTCGTAAGTATCTATCGTGCTCGCCTCCTCCGGTCTCTTACGGCTTCCCAAAAGCGGACGGCTCCGCCGGGAAAGCAGGGGCTTATAGATTTACTTGATTAGTGTACCAATGATGTTGCCTTGTTACAAACTTCTACCCGTGCCCTGCCTGAAATGCAGAGGATACACCCAGCGAGTGCGTGTTAAGGGAGATGCGGTGAAACGTGCTCGTTCAGCGGGCCAGCCATACACCATCCAAGGATAAGGGAGGCCCTGTTGATGAGTTACGCCTCTGATGGGTAAAGGACCGTCACCAGTTCCGCAACCTCCCCGGGTCTATCATCCCAACTTCCACGACTCCGACCAGCCCTCAGGGCTTCAAGCTTCCTCGAGCTCCACCAACACAGCGCCGCCGGGGACGCTGTCGCCTTCGCCGTAAGGGATCGAACTCGCCACCCCATCGTGGGGTGCCGCTACCGAGTGTTCTGTCTTCATCGCCTCCAGGACCAACAGGATCTGCCCCTCCTCGACCTCGTCGCCCTCGCTCACCAACACCTTCACCACCGTCCCCGGCATAGGCGCCGTCAGGCTCGCGCCGCCCGCCTCCGCCCCGCCCGGTCCCACATCGTCCACCTCAGGCGGACGGGGTTTAAAGAGCTCGTAGACCACCCCGCGGAGCGAGAGACGCACGTCAAGCCCATCCAAAACGAAGCCGGCCCTGATCGGGTTGCCGTCCAGCGTGGCGTGCATCTCGCCATCCCGGAAGTTCAGCACCTCGACGATGGACTCGTCCTCCTCCAGCTCTAGCCTGAAGGTGTTGCTTCCCAAACGTTCGGCTTTGACCCGGTGTTCTGAGTCGCCCGTACGGTAGCGGAGCCGGACCGAGCCAAGGTGACGCCACGGGCCGACTGCGAAAGGCTCGACGGTTGTGCGCCTCAGGATCAGCTCGCCCGCAGCGGCGAGAAGTATCGCCTCTTCCGGCACGGGGGTCTCGACGGGGGGCTCCGCCAGCTGATGCTTCTCCAGGAAGTTGGTGGTGGTCTCCCCGGCGGCGAAGGCGGGATGCTCCGCGATGCGCTTCAGAAGTGGCAGGTTTGTCGGGATGCCGAGTATCGTATAGTCCTCCAGCGCCCGGCGGAGCCTCCGGACGGCCATCTCCCGGTTCTGGGCAAAGACGATGAGTTTGGCGATCATGGGGTCGTAATGCACCGAGACCTCGTCTCCGCTCTCGACCCCGACGTCGTTACGGGTGCCCGGTCCCCCCGGAGGCGTGAAGGCGAGCAGCCTACCCCCGGCGGGCAGCCCTCCCTCCCCCTCCGCGTAGATGCGGGCCTCGATCGCGCTGCCGCGCAGCGTGGCGTCTTCCTGCGAGACCGGCAACGGCTCCCCGGCGGCGACGGTAAGTTGAAGCTGTACCAGGTCCAGGTCCGTGACGCGCTCTGTTACCGGATGCTCAACCTGGAGACGGGTATTCATCTCGAGAAAATAGTACTCCTCGCCGTCGAGGAGGAACTCGACGGTCCCGGCGTTGCGGTAGCCTACCTCCTGTGCCAGGCGCACCGCCGCGTCGCACATCTCCTCCCGCAGCTCCGGATCCAAGGCCGGCGAGGGGGCCTCTTCGATCACTTTCTGGTGCCTACGCTGGATCGAGCAATCCCTCTCGTAGAGGTGGATGACGTTGCCGTGGTTGTCGCCGATTACCTGAACCTCTATGTGCCTGGGGTTCTCGACGAACTTCTCCAGGAGCACCGAATCGTCTCCGAACGCCGAGGCGGCTTCCCGCTTCGCACCCTGGAGGGCTTCGAGGAAATCCCGTGGCCTGGCGACAGATCGCATCCCGCGGCCTCCGCCCCCCGCGCTCGCCTTGACGAGGACGGGGTAGCCGATCCTTTCGGCCTCTTCTGCCAGACTCTCTTCGGACTCGTCGCTACCGTCGTAGCCCGGGACTGTGGGCACGTCGGCCTTGCGTGCGATCTCTTTGGCCTTCACTTTGAGGCCCATCGCCTCCATCGCTTCGGGCGTCGGTCCTACCCAGATGGCTCCCGCCCCTTCGACCGCCCGCGCGAAGTCCGCGCTCTCCGAGAGGAACCCGTAGCCGGGGTGTACGGCCTCGGCCCCGGACTTCTCGATAGCTTCGACGATTCTCTCGACGTTCAAGTAGCTCTCCGTGGCCGGGGCCGGCCCTATAGGATATGCCTCGTCGGCGAGCCGGACGTGCATCGCTCCCTCGTCGATCTCCGAATAGACGGCGACGGTCTCTATCCCGAGCTCCTTGCACGCCCGGATGATGCGCACGGCTATCTCGCCGCGGTTCGCGATCAGCAACTTGTCGAAGCTCACAACTCCTCCCTCCAGGCGGGCTTGCGCTTCTCCAGAAAAGCCCCCAAGCCCTCCTGGCCCTCCTCCCCCGTACGCAGCTCCGCAATACGCCGCGCCGTGATCTCCGTAGCTTCGCCGGGCGCCGCATCCCTGAGCTCCCGCAAAAGAGCCTTCGTTGCGGCCAAAGCCTCGGGGCCGCCTGAAAGTAGCCCTGAGACCTTCTCTTGGACCGCCGCGTCGAGGTCCTCCTCGGAAACCACCTCGTGGACGAGATCGATCTCATGCGCCCGCGAGGCGTCGAATCGTTCACCGGTCAGGAACAGCGCCCGTGTTTGAGAGTAACCGATCTTGCGCAAGACAAACGGGGCTATCGTCGCCGGCGAGATCCCGAGCCTCACCTCCGTGAAGGCGAACACGGTCTCCTCCTCTGCCACGCTCAGGTCTGCCGCCGCCACGAGCCCTACACCCCCGCCGATCGCCGCTCCCTTGATGCGCGCCACGACCGGCTTCGGGCACTCCTCGACCGCCCCGAACATCGCTGCCAAGTTTCGTGCATCCTCCAGGTTCTCTTCATAAGAGAAGTTGGCCATGTCCCTCATGTACCCTATGTCCGCCCCGGCGCAGAAGAAGTCCCCCTCGCCTGTGAGAATAACCACCCGCACATTATCGTCTTCCGCCAGCTCCTCCATGCAGCGCCTGATCTCCGCGATAAGCCCAGCGTTTAAGGCATTGCGGGCGTCTGGACGGGCAAGCGCCACCGTGGCGACCGCGTCCCCGTGTCCGATCCTGAGGTGTTCGTAGGTATTAGCCATCAGCAATCAGCCGTCAGCTATCAGCTTTTTGGTGAACGACGTGAGCATGCGCTTGACTTCGGTTACCTCCTCAGTTAGACGTTCGTGGTCCAGGGTGTTCAGTAGGCCCAAGTCATGTGCGAGAAGGAGATGGTACTCGAGTTCGCTTGCCGAGCCCATCGCGATCCGCAAGAAGCGCGCCAGCTCGGCGTCGCCGCTCCTGCCGCAACCCTCGGCGATGTTAGCCGGGATGGAAGCGCACGAACGCCGTATCTGGCTCGTCAAACCGTACAGCTCCTCTCGCGGAAACGTAGCCATCGTCTTGTAAACCGCTAGGGTCAACCTATGGCCTTTCTCCCAAACCCTCAACTCTCTAAAATCCCTCATACCCGGTTCTAAGTACACGCTAACTCCCAGTGATCGCCGGCAAGCTGACTGCTGATAGCTGACGGCTGACAGCTAAAATCACATCCTGAAGATTCCAAAGTGCGTATCCTCTACTGGTGCGTTGGCGGCGGCGGAGATTCCCAGGGCGAGGGCCATCCGGGTGTCGGCAGGGTCTATTACGCCGTCGTCCCAGAGCCTCGCGGTCGAGTAGTAGGGGTTGCCCTCTTCTTCGTACTTCTTGAAGATGGGCTCCTTGAACTCCTCACGCTCCTCGTCGGTCATCTCCTTGTCTTCACGCGCCAGACCTTCCTCCCGCACGGTGAGGAGGACATTCGCCGCCTGCTCGCCGCCCATGACGCTTATGCGGGCGTTGGGCCACATCCAGAGCAGGCGCGGCGAGTAAGCCCGTCCGGACATCCCGTAGTTGCCGGCCCCGAAGGAGCCCCCGATGATCACGGTGAATTTGGGAACGGTGGCGTTAGACACGGCCATCACCATCTTGGCCCCGTTTTTGGCTATCCCTTGGTTTTCGTATTCCTTGCCGACCATGAAACCGGTGATGTTTTGCAGGAATACCAGTGGGATCTTGCGGGAGCAGCACAACTCTATGAAATGTGCCCCCTTCAAGGCGCTCTCGGAGAACAGAATACCGTTGTTGGCCAGAATACCTACCGGTTGGCCCATGATGCGGGCGAAGCCGCAGACCAGCGTCTCGCCGTAGAGCGGCTTGAACTCGTGCATCCGGCTCCCGTCCGCGACGCGGGCGATGACCTCGCGTACGTCGTAGCTCTGGCGGGGGTCTTCCGGGACGATGCCGTAGAGCTCCGCCGGGTCGTAGAGTGGCTCCTCGGGCTCGGTTAGAGTCCACGGCACCCTTTTCTCGCGGTTCAGGTTCGCCACGATCTGGCGAACGATCGCCGCTGCGTGTTCGTCGTTCTCGGCGAAGTGGTCGGCGACGCCCGAAAGCCGGGTGTGGACGTCGGCCCCGCCGAGCTCTTCTGCGCTCACCTCCTCGCCGGTCGCGGCCTTCACCAAGGGTGGGCCGCCCAAGAAGATCGTACCCTCCTCCTTTACTATAACCACCTCGTCGCTCATCGCCGGTACATACGCCCCGCCCGCCGTGCAGCTCCCCATTACGGCCGCTATCTGCGGGATGCCCTTCGCGCTCATCTGGGCTTGGTTGTAGAAGATACGACCGAAGTGGTTCTTGTCCGGGAAGACCTCATCCTGCAAAGGCAAGAATGCCCCGCCAGAATCCACGAGATATATACACGGCAGGTGGTTCTGTTCGGCGATCTCCTGGGCTCTAAGGTGCTTCTTGACCGTTATCGGGTAGTAGGTGCCGCCCTTGACGGTCGCATCGTTGGCGACGATCATGACCTCTCGGCCCGAGACGCGCCCGATGCCGGTGACGATGCCCGCCGCCGGCACCTCCCCGTCATACATCCCGAAGGCGGCCAGGGGCGAGAGCTCCAGAAACGCCGTGCCCGGGTCGAGGAGGCTATCTATGCGGTCTCGGACCGGCATCTTGCCACGCTCCTTGTGCCTCTCCTGGGCCTTCTTGCCGCCTCCGCGCCGGGCCTCGTTCACCCGGTCGCGCAGCTCCTCGATCAGCTCCTCGTAGGCTTCGGCGTTCTTCTCGAACTGCTCGCTGTCCGGTGAGACGAAGCTCTTTATGGTGCTCATGATGGCTCCGTCAGGTGGCCGCAGATCCCGGCCTTCATTACCTGCCCCGGCAACTCGTGTTCCAGCATCTCCTCCAGCAGTTGCGCGCAGCCGATTAACGCCTCCAGGTCTATGCCGGTCTCTATG
>JAWWQA010000351.1:0-3380 GCA_033854695.1 Rubrobacteraceae bacterium | reverse complement strand
ATGGTGGGGAGGTCCTTACTTTCTGGTTAATGGTGGCTGTCTGGTGGGGGTAGCAGATGAGCAGGCCGTTGGCGATGCGCCAGGTCCCGCCGTCGGGCAGCGCACCACGCAGGCCCTTGAAGATGTCCGGGCCGGCCATCTCGATCAGCCGGATGTCAGCCAGGAACGACAACGCGATAGTGCGCTCGGGGTCCCAGTCGGTGGAGTGCCGTAGGCGGCAGCCCATCTGGGCCCAGCCGAGCGGGGAGCCCGCGACTACCCACGCATCCGGTGTTCCCGCGACCAGCCGAGTTGCCTGGCGGAGCCAGGACGCGGCGTCCTCGGGCCAGTCGACCACGCCGAGCACGTCTCCCCCGTGGGCGGTCCATGCCCGGACGATGGCATTCGCAGCGGAGCGCGAAGCGTCGTCGCGGGCGTGCCCGACGGAGATCGTGCTTATGCGCGAGCGTCGCTCGGCTAGAAGGCCCATGATCGTCTCGAGCTCCAGGCTAGTATGCGGGGCCGGCACCTGCTGGTCAATGGGCGCGGTCAGTGTTGGGCGGCGAGCCAGCGGCGACTTTGACCCTCGGCGGTCCTTGACGAGATCCACGCGTCCGCTCCCTTCTGCTGGTTCCCGTCGCATCGTTTGCGCCGGCTACCCGGCCACCACCGGACGGCATACCTTGCAGGGCCTGAAGCCGGCCTCTATGGCTGCCTCCGCCGAGCGGAAGCGCCGGCGGTTTTCGGGCTTTATCCTCCTGGCATTGCGGCACGTAGCGTGGCAGAAGATCCCCGTGGTCGGCGTGGCAAGGTATGGAGAGCCGGCCAACTCCCCGACCGGCACGCCCTCCCCTTCGAGCAGCCCGACTTTCTCCTCGGCGCCGAAGGCGTACTGTCCTGTGGTGCCGTCGTTCTTGACCACCCGGTGGCAGGGGACGAGGAGTGGCACCGGGTTGTTCGCCATGACCGTGCCCACGGCGCGGGAAGCCTTCGGCGAACCAGCCTCGCGGGCCACCCAAGCGTAGGGCCTGACCTCGCCGCGAGGAATCCCCTTTACTACCTCCAGCACCCGCCACTGGAAGGGGGTCGTCCCAGAGAGGTCCGCCGGAATCTCGACCTTCTCACCGGCGAGCGCCGCGGCAACCCTCTCGGCTAGCCTGTACGTCTTTTCGTCCGTGCCCCATGAAAGGAGGTGGCCGAAGCGCTCTCTGTAGCGCCGGGCGAACTCCTCGGGCGAGGCAGCTCTCCCTACCAGGCGCACGCCTCTCTCGCTCACCCCGACGTAGACCTCGCCCAGAGGCGAATCGCACGAGAAGAGGCGGTCGGTCCCGCGCGCGAGCACACGCTCTACCAATTCGCCCGGATCTCCCCTGAGTATCAGACGTGAGGCAGCCTCCCTGAGCAACCCGGCCACACGTTCCTCGCTTCTCTCTTCACTCAACCTTCGCGACTCCTCGTAGTTCATCTAACTACCTCCTTTTCCAGCCTATTCGTCTGACAACAGCGCACCTAGCCGTCCAATACCCCGACGCACCAGTGTCTTGCAGGTGTTCTCCGGCCAGCCGGTTACCTCTGAGATCCCGGCGTAAGGCAGGTCCTCGAGGTAGCGGAGCGTCACGGCCACCCGCTGCCGTTCGGACAACCGCCCCAGCGCTTCGAGCGTGTCCAGCCAGGCCTCCCTGTCTGCGCCGGAAGCGAGACCAGACACCGTTCCGAAGCGCTCGTCGGGCTCCGGCGTCTCGGCTACGGGCACCTCCCGACGACTATCGCGCCAGGCGTTGCGCATCACGTTGAGGGTGATGCGGTATAGCCAGGGACGCAATGAGAGGGTCTGGATGCGTTGCTCCGGGTATTTCCCGAGGGCGGTGAAGGCCCTCTCGAAGGCCTCTTGCACTGCATCCTCGGCGGCAGGCGCATCGCGCAGCAAGGCCCGAGCATAGCGGTAGAGTTCGGCGTGGTGCCGCTCCACCAGCTCCCGGGGCGCGCCAGGGTCGCCATCCGCCAGGCGCCATGCCAGCGAATCTAAGCACTCCACGTAGTTCTCACTCTCGGGTTCGCTTTCCATACCCATATAACACAGCAGGAGCGCGGAAAGTTTCACGCTGCCGAAGAAAAGCCCGGAGCTCGCCCGGGTCGGTTCGGTGCTGCTGATCGCCGAACCGGAGGCCGCGCTCGAGAGGGTCGAGGGCGCCTAAGCTAGCAGACTAGCTTGCATTCTATTTGCGACGGAATTTACTTTATAGCTCTGTTCTTATTAATGACCGCAAATAGCAAAGCCGTCTATGCCTTAGCGGCAAAAATCGACCGAAGGTAGCACCGAGACTGGATAAAGGTAATAGATTTTGTGCCTACTCTCTAGAGGCGGGTGCCTCTATTCATACGGCGGTGAACACGTGACTACGCACGTTATGCGGTAGAATCTAATCTCAAATGTATGCGCCGCGTGGCTTTTTCTGTTGCCTTGATCCTGACACACGTGTCTTACAAGGCGCTGATGACACGGTAAGACAAGCGGATCAGGAGAACACATGGACTACCGTAACATCGCTATCATCGCGCACGTCGACCACGGTAAGACTACCCTCGTGGACGGCCTGCTAAAGCAAACCCTCGAGCTCGGCCACGGCCAGGAGATCGCCGAGCGCACCATGGACAGCAACGTCCTCGAAAAGGAGCGCGGCATCACCATCCTGGCCAAGAACACCGCCGTGGAGTATGGCGGCGTCAAGATCAACATCGTGGACACGCCCGGCCACGCCGACTTCGGCGGAGAGGTCGAGCGCGTCCTCGGCATGGTGGACGGCTGCCTGCTGCTGGTGGACGCGGCCGAGGGCCCGATGCCACAGACACGCTTCGTGCTGCGCAAGGCGATCGAACTTGGCCTCAAGCCCATCGTGGTCATCAACAAGATCGACCGGCAAGACGCCAGGCCCGAAGAGGCGGTCAACCTCACCTTCGACCTGATGGCGGAGCTGGGCGCCTCGGATGAGCAGCTCGACTTCCCGATCTTGTACGCTATCGCGCGCGAGGGCCAGGCCTTTAAGAACATCGATGCGCCGCGTGACGACATGCGCGAGCTGTTCGAGACCATCCTCGAGCAGATCCCCGCCCCCGAGGCGGGCCTTGCGGCTCCCTTCCAGATGCTGGTCACCACCCTCGACTACTCCGAGTATCTGGGACGCATCGTGGTGGGGCGCGTGCGGCGCGGCAAGGTCAAGCGCGGTGAGTTGGTCAACCTGATCCACAAAGACGGCACGATGACCAGGACGCGCGTGGTGCGCCCCTTCACGCACCTCGGGCTGCAGCGCATCGAGGCCGAGGAGGTGGGCGCGGGCGACATCGTGGCTCTGACGGGTATCGAAGACGCCCAGATCGGCGAGACGGTCGCCGGCCTCGCCGAC
>JAWWQA010000350.1:0-3100 GCA_033854695.1 Rubrobacteraceae bacterium | reverse complement strand
ACCCGCCCGATGAAGATTGCCGCCCACAAGGGCCTCAAGGCGACGGGCACCTCCTGCAGCTTGAGCCACGCGTAGTGGGAGACGACGTTCGAGTCGATAAGCGTGCCGTCAACGTCGAAGATAGCCGCGACCTCCCCGGCCTTCTCTTCGGAGGCGATACGCCGCCTCTTGCGCCCGGGCTTGCTGGTGATGGCCGGCAGGTGCGTCTCTTGCAGCCACGCCTTCCAGTCCACCTGCGCGATGTCGAACGGGAAGAGGCGCCGGTCTTCTTCGGGGAGGCTTCTGTACAGTTCGCAGGTGCGAGCCGAGGAGAAGACGCTCTCCATATTCGCGTAGGCTCCGTAAATGCGGCTGTAGTAGAAGCTCATCCGGGCGCGTTTTTCGGCCCGGGCGATTCTGCCGCGCAGGTCCGTCTTCATGTGCCCCTCCGGCATGCTCGCAGCAAGCTTACCGGCAATTTTCAGGCCGGTGAGCTGCGCCCTGAGCTTCCCCTCCACCCAGCGACGTCCAGGGAAGCTCCACTCCGGCACCGGGACCGGGCGTCCTCCGGAATCCCGCAGAGGGTTCTCGAGGAAGTATTCCCGGACGTACTCGTAGAGGTCACGGTAGCGTATGGGGTTCCTCTCACCCGAAGCGACCTGGTAGACCTCGGGTGTTTCGAGACGGCGGGCGAGGCCCTGGCCGACCGCAGCGATCACGGCGTTCACCACGTGGTCGACAGGGACGAGGTCTATGAGGCTTTCAGGGTCTCCGGGGAACTCGTGCAAGATGCCCCGGGCGAAGGCCATGATTATGGGATCGGCCATGCGGGAGCCCTGGATCCAACCAGGTTGCGGCTCGGCGACGCTGCTCTCGATGATCGCCGGGCGCAGTATCACCACCGGCAGCTCTCCCCGCTCCTCCAGCACCCGCCGCTCGGCCAGGGACTTGGTGAACGTGTAGACATCCTGCCAGCCCAACTCCCGCGCCCGCTCGTTCCCGCGCTCGACGAGCCGCTCACGCACCCAGGCCCGCCGCAGCTGGTCTACTCTTTCGGCGACCTCGGTCTCCTCCCCCACCATCCCGAGCTCTCTGCGTGCCTCCGTCTCGAACTGCCTGAGCAGCTCTCGCTCCCTCGAAGCCTCCTCGACCTCACGCACTACCCCGTCAAGGTACGCAACCTCACCCTTGGGGTCGAGGCGCGCACCTTTCGGCGAGTACTCTCCTGGCAGCTCCTCCGCGATGAGCCCCGCCCTCGTCCCCGCCACGTACGAAGTCGAGACGTGTACGAAGAGCGGCTTCTTCTCCCACCCTCGGGCGAGCGCAAGCAGGCCCAGGGTTCCCCGTACGTTCGAGCCAACCGCCGCGTCCAGCGGGGCGTCGAAGACCACTGAAGCAGCAGAGTGGACTACCGCGTCCACCTCTCGGGAGAGCTCGGCGAGATCCTCCGCGCCCAGGCCCAGAGAGTCCGCGTGTACGTCGCCCTCCAGGACGCGTACCTTCTCGGCGACCCGTTCTTCGAGCGCGCTGCCCAACTCTTCGCGCAAACGCGAGAACGCCGTGGAGCCCAGCACGTCCTTCTCGAACCTCTCTTGCGCGCTCTTCTCCCGCGAGGGACGGATGAGCAGGTACAGGCGTCCCAGGGTAGGCAGGCTTCTGAGCATCTTCTCCACAAGCGCCGTTCCGAGGAAACCGGTCCCGCCCGTGAGGAGAACGGTCTTGCCGCGGTAAGCATCACCTAACACGGGCTTGCTCCTTTGTGGCAGTCTCTCCTATCTTACGCTCCGTCCCCTTTATCAAGGCCCGCGCGTTCTCCCGATGCCGCCACAGCACAAGCGCTCCCCCGATTATCGTGTACAGGACGTATGGTAGCGGTTGGCCCGAGAGTAGAAATGCGATCGGGCTTACCACCATCACTGCTATCGCACCCAGGGACGTGTACCTGCTCATCAGCACCACCGCCCACCAGAACGCGAACAGGAGGAGCCCCACCACCGGCGCGAGTCCTATGCTCGTCCCCGCCCCCGTGGCGACTCCTTTCCCACCCTTGAACCGCAAGAAAACAGGCCAGCAGTGTCCGGCGACCGCCGCCAGCGCGACCGCCGCTATCACCCACTCGTTCTCCGTGAGGAGGCGCGCCACGACGACCGGGACGAGCCCCTTGAGCATATCTCCGAGCATGGTGACGATAGCCGCCCACTTCCCGGCGGCTCGCAGCACGTTCGCCGTCCCGATGTTCCCGCTGCCCACCCGCCGGATATCGGTGCCCCAGGCCCATCCCACCAGCAAACCCGTTGGGATGGAGCCCAGAGCGTACCCGCAAAGAACGAGGAGAACACCCATCAACATGGCGGCAAGTATAGCCCAGCAACCGGCTACCGGCAGGAGTACTAGGATTGAGGAACGCTCGCAAACGGAGGAGTACAAATGCCCGCCAAGAACGTAGCCGTCTACACAGCACCCGGTTGTAGCGTCTGCCGCGCAGAGGTAGGGTTTCTATCTCAGAACAACGTTGAGTTCTGTACACCAGACACACACTCTCCGGCGCTCTCTGCGGCGGGCAGCCGGTCCTTCCAGTCGTAGTAAGCGCTGCGCGAGACGCCCAGCACGCGGCACATTAGTGGGACAGAAAAGCTCGCCCTCTGCGCCCCGATGAGCCTTAAACAGCTCACCTTATGTCCCATCCTCCCTGGCGAAGAATCCACCGCCGGCTTTCCTTAAGAAGTCCCTCTTCTCCTGCTTGAGAACCTTGTTCTCCCGGCGCAGCCTTCTCAGTTCCTCGCGCTCCTCAGTGGTAAGGTCTTCACGCTCTCCTTGATCTATCTGGGCCTTTTTAACCGAGTTTCTTAAAGAGGTGCCTGAGACTCCAAGGTCCTTGGCGATCTGTGAGATGGATCTGGCCGAAGAGTGGACCAGTTCTACGGCCTCTGCCTTGAACTGAGGTGGATATTGCGGTTTTGCCCTTGGCACCCAAAACTCCTTTCTCTGAAGACATGCTGTCCTCACAATGTTCGGGGGTCCGTGGTGTCGGGTCAATTCCAATGTTTACATGGGTTGCCAGCGCACTCAAGGCTGAAGCAAGATCTTTATCGCGCCGTCTTGCTTCTTCTGGAAGATCTCG
>JAWWQA010000349.1:0-4909 GCA_033854695.1 Rubrobacteraceae bacterium | reverse complement strand
CGAGTTGTTGGAACCGAAGGCGTTTTTCCTGCCGGTTAAGTCACCGTCGAGGGCCAGCACCGTATCCCAGGAGCGGTCGAAGGTCAGGTTCCTGCTCAGGCAGAGGAACCGGTAATGCACGGGCCTCTCGGGTGCGGTATAACGCAGCGCCCACACTTTGGGGTGAAAAGAGCCGTTCGGCTTGTGTGCGGAGACCTCGAAGACGGAGTTTTCAAGGTAGCTGAAGAGAAGCTGGCGGTTCTTCGGAACCGAGATGCGCCCGGCTTGACAGAAGACGTTCACGCGGCCGGCGTAGCGGCGCATGGTTTCGAGGAGCGCCAGCGGGTCCGGTCCTGGCCCGCCGTCCACCCCCTCCCACTCGAAGATGGTGAAGGCGAGCGGCGCCGTCAGTAGGGCGAGCAGGTCGAGCGAGTAGGTTGTCCCCACCGCCCGGTCTAGCTCGTAGCCGGGTGGGGGACGTAGTGTCTCCATCAGATGCTGTCGCTCGCGTGGCTCAAGCATGGTCGCCACCCTCTTCTAGGCCCTTCAGGATGTCCGCGACTATTCTTTGGACGTTCCACCAACGGTAGTCGATCTGGTAGGTTCCCGAAGCCTCGTTCCACAGCTCCAGGGCGCTCTGGTTGTGCAGTCGTGCGAGGCCCCCCTTGAGGGCTAGCTCGCGGTCGCTGATTAGGCACCGCGCTTCCTCATTCTCTGCTATGCTGGCCGCCGTCTCAGGATTGAGCGCTGCGTCGAACCAGCTATCGATGAAAGCCCGGGCGGCCGGAGTTACTCTGGAGCCCTCCGAGGTAACCATGTGCCAGAACTCGCCCCGATTCCAGCCCGCCAGCTCGCTGTGCCGGTGCTCAAGGAGGGCTGCCCACTCGGAGAGCCACATGCTATATCCTTCGACGAGCTCTTCGCTCCCTTTGGCCTCGGCCAGCATCAGGTTGTAGAGCAGCGGGGCGCCGTAGATAGTCTCTGAGAAGTTCCGGGCGTGACGAAGTTGGTCCCGTACACGGTCTGGGAACGCACCGAACTGTGAATGTTCCCAGGGGAAGCTCACGGGCTCGGTCCGTCTGCCATGGTCTATGAGAAACGCGAGCAGGGTACCCGGGACGCTGGTCAGGATACGCTCGCGCAGGTACTCGGCCTCTTCTCTCGTGAGCAAGAAGGATGATTGCTTGAGAAAGCCCGACTGCTCGGGTGGCAGTCCGGCGTGCCAGTTCTGCATGGCTGCGTCGTCTACCGGATCGCCGTCGTCCGTACGCTGGCTGCGCCTGTTGGCTTCATAGAAACCGTCAAGGGAGCGGTGATACTGAGTCTGAGAGCCGGGGAAGAGCCGGATGCCCCACCTTCCAAGGCCTTGCCAGTAGACGTTGCTCGGCAGACGCTTCAGGTTCTGTCGTGAACGCTTGCCGAAGACGCCCTCCGAGTCCTCTGATCCGACTATCGCGTTGGTCAGGGCTACCTCACGCCAGCGTGCCTCGTACGCGGCCTGTGCGGAACCGACCCCGCGCCGTTCAAGGGCGCGGTAGATCCAGGGTACGAAGAGGAAGTACCGGGCGCGGGTCTGGATAGTGCTCGTCCCCGGAAACAGCATGTCGGCGAACGCGTCGCGCACCACACTGATCCCGAGCTCATCCCGCGTCTCTTTTTGGCGAAACAGATCGATGACGTCTAACATCTTGCGCCGCTCGCGTTCGGAGTAATCTAACCACGTAAACGAAGAAGCTATGATCCCCTCCTATCTCGGACTTAGATCCATTCTGTTTGAGTCTCACCCCTTGCGCAAGGATGTCATACATCCAGCACACCCTACCAGCATGACATGTTCGGTCTGGCGCATCTAGACGTATTGTCGGCCAGAAGTCGAAGCAACTTTAGCAACCGGCATCCAGCACGATCCACTAGAGTTTCCCCGGTTCCTCAGATCCTGGCAAGGTCTCGAGAACCGTATAAAAGCATCAGCTAAGCTTGGTCGCCCAAAACACCTAAGCAAGCGTCCGTGTGGCGCGAAGACGTGGTGGGCAAGCGATACGCTAGCCACCTTCCGATGGCAATTCTCGTAAGGCGGGCCGCCGAGGCGACAAGCACCTCCGCGGCCCTGAGCAACGGGCCGAGTTCAACGTAGCACCGTAACCGGCAGGCTACGCCCGCCGACAAACCTCCAGCCGCGATCCCCGCCTCTACGTCGAACGTTCCTGAGCCTCGACGGTACGGCGAAAGTCCTCGGTTCGTTCTCCGTTGGCTTGGCGTTTTCATAGAGTGTCCCAACCCTCCTCGGCGAACCTTAGTTGTCAGCGCCTAACTGGGAAGCTTACTGAAACCGTACTGCAACCGCGCCAGTACGGACTGGTACGCGGCGGACAAACCGCTGCCGTAGTTACTGTAAAACTCCTGCAAATCGATAGAATAAGCGGACGCGCTGGAACAGGATAGAACGTACCTGAGCAAACTCGTAATGAGCAGGTCAGCGGTTCGAGTCCGCTCGTCGGCTCTCTTTTCCCGCATAGGTAAGCCGAATACTCAGAATATGGGGGCTTCCCGGCCCACCGCAAACGGCCTTCTGACACCACTGCGGAGGCTCAACACCTGTTAGAAATACATCAGTAACTTGTGCTTCAGGGGACTGAATGTGACCCTCGCAGCCTCCCTTACATGTCGGCAGGCACGCAAGAGCAAAGTATTCCGGGTAATTACTGCCAAACCTCGGGACGATGAAGATGCCGACGCGCAGCGTGGAGATCCTCCAGCTCCCGAGTGGACTACCTTCCTAGGGTATGGTAGGCGCGAAACTGCAACGGGTAGGTGGAGTTCGACGCGGTAAACAGACCAGAGAAGCAGCATGATGGGCTATGATGGATCAGTACGATTTACGGGTAGTAGTGGATGACGTACCCATAAGTGGGGAGGTAACAACACGGTGATCACGCTCGAAGAAGCTAAAAGTATCGTCTCTGCCGCTGAGCACAAGGCCCAGCAGATGGGCCAGCCGATGAACATAGCCGTGATGGACGCTGGAAGGAACCTTTTGGCCTTCCACCGGATGGATGGGGCCTGGGTGGCGAGCATCGACATCGCCATAGACAAGGCCTTCACCTCGGCCGGGAGAGGTCTCACCACAAGAGAGATCGGCGAGATGGCCCAGCCTGGCCAGCCTCTTTTCGGCATCAACACCACGAACGGCGGACGGATCGTCATCTTCGCCGGCGGCATCCCACTGATGCGTGACGGCGAGGTGGTCGGCGCGATAGGAGTGAGCGGAGGCACGCCGGATGAGGACCACGAGGTGGCGGAGGCCGGCGTCGCTGCCTTTGGCTAATGCCTATACCTAACGGGGGCCCGCGTGTCGATGCGTGTGAGCCAGGCTCGAACAAGGACCAGTGACGTGTAATCCAGGCACTCTTGACCCTAGATTCACCCTAACCCGCAGGGCTCAGCGCTGGTGGGTCTAGGATATGACCATGCACGGGTGAAGACCGAGGATTTGCGCTGGCGCCCGTGCTTTGAATCATCTCGCCAGCCCTGTCTCTTGAGCTTCCTCTTGACGAGACATTATCGTTGATCAGGCAGATCGTCTCTCACCATACGTCGCGAGCCAGATCTGGTAACTCCATACCGGCGAGGACCACATCTTCAGTTAGTGCCTAAGGAGTCTGAAGGAAGCGGTTGAGCTGTGTCGGCAGGGACTCTGGCCACAGGGGCACCACTGTACGCGTCGCCCTTGTAGCCTATTAGGTTATCATGTGGTAATGCGGCCTCAGGCAGACCGATCACGGTTCGACGGGACGAGGAAGCTCGGACACGTGGGGCTGCCAGTCAGCCCCATTGGCCTGGGCCTCGCTGCCCTCGGGAGGCCCGCGTACATCAATTTGGGCCATGCTGAGGATCTCGGCCCGGACCGTAGCGTCGGCGCCTTGAGACGCCGAACGCACGCCGTGCTCGACGCGGCGTACGCGTTGGGAGTGCGCTACTTTGATGCCGCCCGATCCTACGGCCGCGCTGAGGAGTTCCTGGCCACGTGGCTGGCGGAGCGTGGGATCGGCCCCGGCGAGGTGACGGTAGGATCAAAGTGGGGTTACGAGTACACGGGTGGCTGGCGAGTCGACGCGGAGAAGCACGAGGTTAAGGACTTGAGAGTATCCGCGCTGCGCCGCCAGCTCGACGAGACTCGTGGGTTGCTCGACGATCACCTCGACCTCTACCAGGTGCACTCCGCCACGCTGGAGAGCGGGGTATTAGAGGACGATGCAGTGCTCGGTGAACTGAAGGGCCTCAAGGAGACGGGCGTGGCCATCGGGCTGAGCGTCACCGGTCCCCGTCAGGCTGAGACTATTGCGCGGGCGCTTGAGATCGGTGTGTTCGATACTGTTCAGGCGACGTGGAATCTACTTGAGCGTTCCGCGTCTGAGATGCTCGCGAGGGCCCACGAAGCGGGGCTCGGCGTAATCGTAAAGGAGGCATTGGCAAACGGTCGGCTGACCGCGCGGGAGGGCGGGGCCGACGAAGGCTTTCTCGCCGTCGCACGTGAGCGCGGTCAGAGCCCAGATACTTTGGCACTCTCCGCCGCGCTTGCCCAACCTTGGGCGGACGTCGTGCTGAGCGGCGCCGCCACCGTCGAGGCACTACGCAGCAACCTCTCGGCGCTCGAAGCGCCCTCCTACGATCGGGAGACGGACCGGCGCCTCCTCTCGGTATGCGAGGAGCGCGAGCATTACTGGTCGGAGCGAGCGAACCTGCCGTGGGCTTGAAGGAGGTGCCAAGCTTCAAGTTGGCTCCTGACACCGCTCTGACACCACCGCGAGCGCAATACGGTGCAACACGCAGCAAGCCGGAGATGAAAAAACCGCTTATCTATGCGGAATTCGCAATCCTGTGCAAAGCCCTGCAACGAATTATTATCACTCGTAATGAGCAGGTCAGCGGT
>JAWWQA010000348.1:0-9366 GCA_033854695.1 Rubrobacteraceae bacterium | reverse complement strand
ATGGGGTAGTTAAGAGCAGAACCAGGGAGATCCGGAGAAGTGCCAGACAAAGCGCAAGGGCAGCTCAGAAGACTGCTAGAGAAGCCGAAAGACACGCCAGGGAGGTCGACGCTAAGGAGCCCGTGAGGAGCAGCACCAGAGAAGAGTAAGCAACTGAGAGTCTAGAGACCGGAGCCCATGATAGGTACCCTGACCCTACTCTTTGCCGCTTGTGTGCCATTTGTGCTAGGCAACTAATCATTAGACATAGTTGTTACCCCGGCCGCAAACCATTTCGCCCCCTCCTATAAAGTTGCCAGGTCTTCCCTTTTTCCTGAAGTGTTACGCACATTTAATCGAAACTTCGCTGGTCCTTAACAACGAGTATTCACCGGACCGTTAGGATCTAAAGTGAGGAAGTGCCAAACTGATCTAAATGGGTTGCTTCTATCCCTCCTTACGAGGATCAACTTGGGCTTCCCCTCCTTCTTTTCCCGCCGGGGTCCTATCATGGGCTCCGGCCCTTTCTTCTTTGCTATATTGCGGCAGCAGTTGAGGACGGGTTTTGGTACAGCTGGAGCGCTGCTTGGTAGGACGAGAGGTGGCTTTTCCGTTGCAGAGAGAAACCCCAAGGAAAGAAAGATGGGGTTCTCAGCACATGCCCCGAGGAACGGTCAAGTGGTTCAATGACGAGAAGGGCTACGGCTTCATCTCCCCGGATGACGGAGGAGATGATCTCTACGTGCACCACAGCAGGGATAGCAGGCAGTGGATTTAAGTCCCTCGACGAAGGCGAGAAGGTGGCCTACGAGGTTACCCGAGACAAGAAAGGTCTGCAGGCAGTAAATGTCTCTAAGAGCTCTAACGATAAGGGCTCTAACAGATCAGACATTAGGAGTACAGAGGATTTGCGGGTGCCGCTGGAAGTAGAAGACGCTGGCCGTGTTCTCGCCAAGCACTTCGATCCCGAAGATCTCTACTGGGCGATGGTGGACGCACGTCGGCGAGCATAGGGGTTACGTAAGCTCCCATACGTGCCCGGGCGGGGTTATGACAAGACCAGAGGTAGTACGCGCTGCTTGATACAGGCTATGAATAAGCTACCTAGGGTGGAATGCTATTGCTTACCTCAAAGCCCTGCAAAGGGGCATAAACGAACTGCCGCTAAGGTAGATTCTCGGAAACCCATATCCAGGATACTGCATAGATCCGGCCGGATAAGGCCATGATCTCGCGTGTTCGACCATCATGGTCAAAGCCCCAACCACAGCCTCTTGTGTGGCTGAATAAACAGACGCCACGGTGAGAACAAGAGGGTGTGTTAGGGTAAAATCCAAAGAGGAGAGCTAGGGCATTTCTTGGAGAACATGATGATGATGACGACTATGCTGCTGAGCGCTGTGCTTAGGGACGCCACCCTTTCCTTGCACGGCCCTGAAGTTCCGTTCGGCCTTACGCAGGCGTTGTTGGTGGTTGGTCTGGCGGTCCTGTTACTAATATTGACGGGCGTGGTGTTCTTGAGGGTGCATCGCACACCTCGGACTCGTTCGAAGTAAGCTACCCTCGGCGTTACCCCGTAACTCAGCACTGAAGAAAAGGCTTGTGCTTCTCCACTGGTAGTGGGTGGGTTGGCGCTTCGGAGATCTTCTCGGAAACTCGCTCTCCTTAGGCGTAAGCTTTTATCACCGCTAGCCTTTACTTAAACGCTTGGTGTGAGTTACCCGTCCAAAGCTTGAGTGGAAGGTGTCCATGGCCTAGAGTCGGCTTGCTGACCGATCCCCAAGGGAAAGGAACCGACTCCTTATGGTCGATGTGGACACCTTCCTCACCACACTCTACGTTATCGTTGACGACTTTTGCCAGTCCCGTGCGCCAAGGAAGAGGCCCGCTCCAAAGGCGGCCCTTTCCGACAGCGAGGTGATCGCCCTGGCCATCTTCGCCCGGTGGGGCCGTTTCTCCAGCGAGCGGGACTTCTTTCGCTATGCTCAAAGCCACTTGCGCGAGGCCTTTTCCCCACCCTGCCCGATCGCTCGCAGTTCAATCGGCTGGTGCGCTCCTCGTGCGTGGGCCTCATCGAGGAGGTGGCCCTGCACCTGCTGGCGCTTATGCCGGATGCCCAAGGAGGAGGAGGAGGAGCCTACGAAGCTTTGGATGCTTCGGCCATGCCCGTTCGGAACGCGAAGCGAAGGGGCGAGGGATGGCTAGCTGGCTACGCCGACATTGGATGGTCCAACAGTCTGGGGTGGTACGAAGGCTTTTGCCTGCTCGTCGCCGTCGCCCCCACGGGAGTGATCACCGGCTTTGGCTTCGCCTCCGCCAGTACCAAGGACCAGCCGTTTTGGCCGAAACGTTCTTCGCCCTGCGGGCTCAACCCGACCCTAGGCTCCAGAGCGTGAGATCAGCGGCCTCGGGACCTTATGTGCTCGACAAGGGCTTTGAGGGCGGGGACAACCACCGAAGATGGCGGAATCGATACGGGGCGCGAGTCATCTGCTCACCCAAGCCCAACGGGCGCAAGAAGAGGAAGTAGTGGCCCAAGCCACTCTGCGGCGCTGGGCGGCGAGCATCCGCCAGATCGTGGAGAGTGTCTTCGAGAAGCTGCACGAGACCTTCTCGGCCTTCGCGGAGAGCGGCCTCACGAGTTGAGTGGGTTGCGGGCGCGGTTGGCGGCCAGGGTGGCGCTGCACAACTTCTGTATATGGCTCAACGAGCAACTCGGCCGTCCTCGGCTCTCCTTTGTCGACTTGCTTGGATGGTGATCTCAACTCACACCAAGCGTTTAAGTGCTTGGTCTTGTTTTGGGCTACCGACCGGTCCGACAACGACTTTTTCAACAGCCTGGGAGGTTTTTGGTACTCTGGGCCTCGGGGAGCGTGAAATCTCTGGAGCTCACCGCGGAGGAGATGGACACACGGATGATGACGCGAGATCATGTAATGACTTTAGGAGAGCAACAAAGGGAGTACTTATGAGCAAAAGGGACTACATAATGTTTGCGGCGCTCGCGGTCCTGGCCGTGGCGGCCATCATTAGCGTGGGTGTGTTAACAGTGATAGGAGGTTCAGAGTACATAAAGTTCGGGATAGTAATGGTTTTGTTCGTTGCGATCTTGGTGGGCGCGTACCTGTACGTTGTCACGCCACAAAAGCAGCGCGAGGAGCGCGACTCCGAGTAGATGATCCAACAAGCCTTTTGTAGAAAGGCTGGGGGCCTATTGAGTGGCTCCGGCCCTTCATCTTCTCTGGTTTGGGATTATCCGCAAATGGGGTATTTAGCAAGCATGCCTGAAAAGAGATTCAAAATTACGCGAGTATATAGGGATGGCAGCTTTGAGCAGGAGCCAGAGCTAACGGATCTAGGTGCCGAGGAAGCCAAAACCCAGATTCAGGGTCTATACGACGTCGTGGATCTAGGACAGCAGGAATGGTACGTCTGGATAATATAGGAAGATGAATAGGCCCTCTGATCTCGGGGATGGATCAGTGAGCTAAGATGTAATGCACCTATTACAGGCCGGGTTTTCTCTCCTCCCACGACACCCGGCCTTGTAACTCTGGTAAAGCACTCATCCTCACCAGCCTTGATCGTCTCCGGCGCCAAGAGTGATGCGGTTAGGCCGTCTTCTGTCTTCGGACTCAAGTAAGGGGAAAGGGACATGCCGGTCTCCGACGTCTTGCCTATAGGCAGCTCACGCCGGTCCAGCACGTTTTGCTAGTTGTACACGATCTCCGAATCGCTGCTGAAGCCCACGTGCGCACCGGCGGTCGACCCGTCGACCGTTTCCATGTCCATCCTAGAGAATATGACCTAGGAAAAACTAGAAAATATGACTCAAGAAAAAACGAGTTATTCAGCCGATGACCTGGGTTTTGCTCGCCTGCTACAGTCTGCATGTTCATACATTCTTGCGTCCACTGCTCAGAGAAAGGAGAACAGTGGCGAAGGTCATCGAGTGTGTCGAAGTGCACTACGAGGTTCAAGAGCTGGAGATCTCCATTGAATTATTCGAAAAGGGAGAGCAGAGTTGAGGATAGCAGAGATCGCGCCGCCCTGGGTCAGGGTGCCACCCGAGCGATACGGAGGGATAGAGTGGATCATCAGTCTACTCACCGATGGGCTCGTCGAAAGGGGGCATGATGTTACCCTCTATGCTACCGGCGATTCGAGAACCAAGGCTCGCCTAAGAGCTCCCTTCGAACAACCCGTGAGCATGGGGGGTAAGAGCTTCTACGATCTGATACACCCCATGGCGACACAAACCATTCCCGCTTACCTGGAAGCCGATCAGTACGACGTCATCCACGATCACACCGGTCCCATGGCGGCGTGCCTCGGGGCTTTGTCGGACACCCCGGTCCTGCACACCCTACACGGGCCGTTCAACCCCGACGTTCGGCAGCTCTTTCGCATGATCGCCGATAAGATCTACTTCAATTCCATCTCCGACTCTCAGCGTTCCGGCTGCCCGGAGTTGAACTATGTAGATACGATCTACAACGCCGTCGAGGTCGAAACGTACCCGTTCCGCAGTGAGAAAGGGGATTACGCACTCTTTCTCGGACGATTTAGCGAGGACAAAGGGGCTCACAACGCGATCTACATAGCCCAACAAGCGGGCATCCCTCTCCGTATGGCCGGCAAGGTAGACCCGGGAGCGGACGCCCATTACTTTAAGGAGCGCATCGAACCCCACATCGACGGGGAGAACATCGTCTACGAGGGCGAGGTGGACTACAGGCAGAAGCGGGAGTTGCTCGCGGGGGCACGCTTCCTACTCTTTCCCATCCAATGGGAAGAACCATTCGGGTTGGTGATGACCGAAGCCCTGGCCTGCGGTACGCCAGTCATAGCGAATGCCATGGGAGCTGCGCCAGAGGTCGTCAAGGACGGCGAGGTGGGCATTCTGGCCGGCGCCGGCGAATGGGACGAGATGGTCACGGCGATAAAGGGCGGCCGGTTGGACGACGTAGATCCTCATCGCTGCCGGGAATACGTACACGAGCGTTTCAGCGTCGAGGCCATGCTTGACGGTTACGAGGCGGCGTTCGAAAAGATCCTGGCTAATAGCAGAGCGCCGAGAATACAGGAAAAGGCGGTAATATAGCAGGAGTTTGTTATAAAAGTAACTTGTTTGTGAGGATGAAGCGAACGTAAGGGCAGTGATGCATGGGTTGGATTGTGGGTGTGGTTGTCACCTCGAAGGCAGAGATGAGCTATGCCTTTCCATCAAGATCTTGCTCCACCTGGAGGCGGCCCACCCGGAGATAGAGGAGCCTACCATAGAGCTGGCCGAGGAAATGGTCTGGACCAAGGGTTATGCTAACAGTATCTGGAGCACACGTATCTGGAGCACACGGAACCCGCGGCTTTTCTCATAAGAATGGAAGTCCTCGGAAGTCCGATGGCATGAAGGTAGCGAGCGTCCGTATGATTGTCCACGGGCGTAAATAAGCGGCCAGGGCCCCGGGTGCCCGGAGAGTTGCAAACCCCTGGCCAGATTGTCTGCTGTTTACAAACCGCTCGCTAGTTGCTACTTTTAGCCCCGATTGTAAAGTTTGAAACCCTAAAGGACTGTGAATACTCGTGGGTTACCGTGGCGCAATTTTCGACGAAGGCCACCTGGAGCTGGGGTCCGGCTGATGGCGACGCGCGCGGAGCACGACGTGTTCGCGATGGACTTTGATCCCCGCTGGTTGCTGACCGTTGACGGCTGGGTGCCCAGGAGTGAACCGGGGATCGAAGCCGTATTCGCGCTGGTTAACGGCTACCTGGGCACCCGCGCCGCCCTCGAGGAGGGCAGCGACGTCTCCGATCCCGCAACGTTCATAAACGGCGTCTTCGACACCGTCACCGAGGAGGTCCTGCAGGCCGGAGCGACACCTGAGCACCAGATAATCGCCGCGCCCACGCCCGAGCTCGTCGTCGCGCCGGACTGGTCGCGGCTACGCATCACCGTCGAGGGTGTGCCGCTTAAGATAGAGTCCGTCGAGTTGCTCGAACAGCGCCGGACGCTCGACATGCGCCGCGGCGTGTTGGTCCGCGAATGGCGCGTCCGCAGCGGGACAGGCACTACACGGCTGCGCTCGCTGCGTTTCGCCTCGCTCGATGAGCGCCACGTCCTGGGACAGGTGCTGGAGCTGACGCCTGAAGACTGGTCCGGTCCCGTAGAGCTGGAAGCGATCGTGGACGGGGACGTCACCAACGACGGTGGGGTACGCCATCTCATCGATCATCAAACCCAACGGGTGGACGGGGGGCTGCTGCTCACGACCGCTACGTCCGAGAAACATATCCAGTTATGTTTCGCCACCGCCGCGACCTTGCGAGAAAGTCAGGGCGGCGAAGTGGTTTCCGAAGACGCGCCAACCTCGACCGCCTTAGTCCAACGATGGAGCTTCGATGCGATGCAGGGTCGGACATACACGCTGCGCAAGATCGTCACGGTGTTCACCTCGCGGGACGATGCGGACCCTGCCGCCCGAGCCGCCCGGCGTCTGAAGGAGGCGGTTGGGATCGGCGTGCCGGCCTTGCTCGTACGCAGCGCTCGGGCCTGGGCCGAGCGGTGGAACACTGCGGACGTAGAGATCACCGGTGACGACGAGACCCAGCGCACGGCGCGGTTTGCCATCTACCACCTGATCGGCTGCGCCAACCCCGAGGACGAATATGCGTCGCCGGGGGCGCGGTCGCTGACCGGCGAGCGCTACAAGGGCCACGTGTTCTGGGACACGGAGATCTTCGTGTTGCCATTCTTCGTATATACGCATCCGCCGACCGCGCGGGCGCTGCTAATGTACCGCTACCACACGCTGCCCGCCGCCCGGAAAAGGGCTTGGGCCATGGGATACCGGGGCGCTCTATATGCCTGGGAATCCACTGACACCGGGGTAGACGTTACGCCATCGTTTGTCTACAACTCGGCCGGCAAGCGCCTGGAGATTCTGACCGGATTGCAGGAGCACCACATCTCCGCCGACGTCGCCTACGGTATCTGGCAGTACTGGCGGGCTACACAGGACAAGACGTTCTTCCTGAATGCAGGCGCTGAGATGCTGCTGGAGGTGGCGCGCTTCTGGGCGTCGCGGGCGGAGCGTGGCGAAGACGGACGCTACCACATTCGGAAGGTGATCGGACCCGACGAGTTCCACGAGCACGCCGAGGACAACGCCTACACCAACCTCATGGCGCAGTGGGTGCTGCGTCGCGGCCTGGAAACCGTCGAGTGGCTGCGCACGCATTACCCGGACCGGTGGCGGGTACTATCAGCGCGGATCGGCTTCGAGGAGACCGAGCTCGCGACATGGCACGAGGTAGCCGAAGGGCTGGCGGACAACTTCGATCCCGTAACCAGGCTCTTCGAGCAGCATCTTGGCTACTTTGACCTGGAGCATATCGACCTGCGAGAACTCGAGCCGCGCACGAAATCGATGGACGTGCTACTGGGCTGGTCCAGGCTCACGCAATCACAGATCATCAAGCAGGCCGACGTGATTATGCTGCTCTTCCTGCTTGGCGACGAGTACCCGCGCGAGGTACACGAGGCCAACTTCCGCTTCTACGAGCCGCGCACCACGCACGACAGCTCCCTAAGTCCCAGCTTCCATGCGCTGGCAGCGGCGCGCTTCGGCGATCTCGAGACTGCCAGACGTTACTTCGAAAGGGCCGCCAACCTCGACCTGGACTTCACCCGCGGCGTGACGGCAGCAGGAGGCGTGCACATCGCGGCCCTAGGCGGCATGTGGCACGCCCTCGTCTTCGGCTTCGGGGGCATGTTCGTCGAAGATGCCGGACCGCGGTTCGAACCACACGTTCCGGAAGACTGGCAAACGCTGCGCTTCTCGGTACTGTGGCGCGGATCGCAGCTGCGGATCGTGGCCGCCGGCAACCGTGCCGACGTGATTACCGAGTCGGTCGGGGAAAAGCCAGCTCGCGTACGTACGGGCCCGGCAGAGTAAGCACGTAGGATAAGAGGCCTCGAGTTTCCGAGAATCTTCTTTCTCGAAATTGGATAGTGATGGCCTGAGCTACAACCATTCGGCCCGTTTGAAGGCCACGTAAAGCACGACGCAGATCAATGCCATCACCGCCAGCGCCAACGGGTAACCGAATGGCCATGACAGCTCGGGCATATACTGAAAGTTCATCCCGTAGATGCCTGCAATGACCGTGGGTACTGCCACGATAGCCGCCCAGGCACTGATCTTCTTGTTCTGGTCATTCTGCCGCACACCGACCAGGGTAAGGTTCACGTTGAGCATGCCTGAGAGCCGCTCGCGGAAACCTTCGATCTCCTCCGTCACCCGCAGCAAGTGGTCGTGGATGTCACGCAGGTAGTTCCTTACCTCGGGATCGATTCCGTGCTCGTCGCCTTCGACCAGGCGTTTGAGCGCTTCGTCTAGCGGCCTCGTCGCCCGCTGAAACTCGAAGACCTCGCTAGAGAGCTCATAGATCCGTCGAGAGACGCCGATCTTGCCGCCGTATACCTCAGCTTCGATCTCTTCTATGTCCGTCCTCACGCCCTCCACCACCGGTTCGTAATTGTCTACGACCTGGTCCGTGATCGCGTACAGGATCGCCTCTGGGCCTCGGCGTAATAGCTCCGGCTCACCCTCCAGCCGTCGACGCGCCTCGTCCACAGCTGGGACCTCCCCGTGGCGCACCGTGGCAACGAAGTCCTCTCCCACGAAGATGTGGGCCTCATTAAACTCCACCGTTTCGGGCTCGTCTTGGTAGCGGGCGGCTTTGAGTACGATGAAGAGTGAATCGCTGTAGCGCTCGAGTTTGGATCTCTGGTGGGCCTTCATCGCGTCCTCTACCGCCAAGGGATGCAGCCTGAACTCCTGGGCGACAGAGGCTAACTCTCCTTCAGTGGGTTTGTAAAGGTCGATCCAAGCTATCCCGCCTCGTTGGCGGTAGGCCTCGTAGGTTTCTTGTAAAGAGCCGGGCTCTGCCGCTCTCCGGCCGTCGACGTAAACAGCATTGTCCACGATCATAGGCCAATCATACTTGGAAAGAGTAAATGAGGATACCAAGTGAAGCCAAGCGCCTCCGACTGGCAGATAGGTGAGCGCTCCTCACAAAAGCGGCTAGTCTCGGTGTTACTCGAGTAGCATGTGGGTATACGATGGCTAGTAATTAATGGAATCTATGCTGTCCTTCACCGCCCTCACTGTGGACGCGTTTAGGTGGCAGGAGGGACAACGTGGAAATCACCACCATCATCCAGATCGTTCAAGGCGTCTCCAACATCTTCTCCGTGGTTGTCATCGCGCTGGGATACTACGCCATGGTAAGGGTCAATCGCAGATCTGTAGAAGAGATGCAGGCCCAACGCCTCGCCGGAGGCCGCCCCATGGTGATAGTAGACGACAACTACGACAACCTGCC
>JAWWQA010000347.1:0-6401 GCA_033854695.1 Rubrobacteraceae bacterium | reverse complement strand
TCTCTGGTACCTACAGTGAAAATTACAGCTGGGGTAACGAGTACCGGGTGCTCTCCGGTCCGATCCCAAGGACCTACACCCTGGAGACCCTGCTCGCGGCGGGCACCTACACGGTGAGCTGGTTTGTCGAGAAGTTCGCCGGCGTCAACGCCAAAGAGCTGGGGCTGGACCTCTCGACCGAGCAGATCCTGGAGGCTGCCGCTGCGCAGGTGGAGCCCGGCTCCGGTGGGCTTTTGGCCGTGCCGTACTGGAACAATGCTCTCACGCCCTACTGGGACTTCACGGCGCGCGGGGTGATGCTCGGCTGGACCGGGGCCCACGGCAAGGCGCACGCCTACCGCGCTATCCTTGAGGGGATTGCCTTCGAGCAGCGGATGATGACCGACGGCGCGGAGAGCGGGCTCGAGAAGCCCATCGAGCACGTCCTGGCTTTGGGCGGCGGGTCGCGCAGCTCTCTGTGGTGCCAGATCGTCGCGGACGTTATGCAAAGGCCGGTCTTGGTGTGCCAGGAGATAGAGAGCACCTGCCTCGGGGCCGGGATGCTGGCCGCCGCGGCGTCCGGGATGCACGAGGGTATCCGGGAGGCGGCCGAGGCCATGAGCGGCGAGGGCGCCCGCTACGAGCCAGACGAAAAGAGGGCCACCGTCTACGACCGGCTCTACGGAGTCTATAAGGAGATCTACCCGAGCCTGCGCCCGCTTTTCCCGAAGCTCTCGGAGGCTTTGAAGAGCGCGTAGTAAAACTACGTGTACGCGAATAGTAGGGACGAATGGGAGCCATCGGCGCAGACGACGCGGCCGCCAGGAGGGTACAAAGTACGAGGGCCGGCCCTAAAGGAGGACGCGAAGTTGAAGCATCAGGAATTGCGGGAAGAGATCTCCCGCGTCGCGAGGCAGCTCATTTCCTCGGGCCTCGTCACCGGCACCTCGGGAAACGTCAGCGCCCGTACCTCTGAGGGGAACGTGCTCATCACCCCGAGCGGCGTGGACTACAAGGTGCTGGGTCCCGACGAGGTGGTGCTCGTGGACCTCGAGATGAACGTGCTGGAGGGCTCGCTCGTGCCCTCCACGGAGACCCCGATGCACACGGGCATCTACAAGGCGAGGGGAAACGTGGACGCCGTGGTGCACACTCACTCCCGCTTCGCCACGACTCTGGCATGCCTCGGGTGGGAGATACCGCCGGTCCACTACATGCTCACTACCCTCGGGCCGGACGGCCGGATACCGCTGGCCCCCTACGTCCTCTACGGCACCCAGGAGCTCGCCAACCACGCCGCGAACGCTTTGGGCGAGTCGCACAACGCCTGCCTGCTGGCGAACCACGGCACCATCGCCGTAGGCCAGAGTGCCGAGAAGGCGTTCTCTCGCACCGTGGTCCTGGAAGAGATGGCGGAGGTGTATTACAGGGCGCGCCTTGCCGGAGAACCCGTCCTGCTGAACCCGGAGGAGGTGGCCGAGGTAGCTGCCAAGATCACCACTGGCTACGGCCAGCCCAAATCCTTGCCGAGCGAGACAGAATGAATCTCGGCAAGAACGATCATCCCCCGTCTCCGCTCCGGGCAACTGTGTATACGGTGCGCAAGAGAAAGTAAAGCCGTCTTTCTCTCTTGCCGACCCTACGGACCTCGATACTCTGCGTGAGGCACTGGCGGCTTCGGACCCAGAGGGTAGGCTCGGCTCATCGAGATGCGCCGCATCGAGATCGGGCCCGAAGCCCTCGATTTTCTGCACGAGGTAGTCTCCGAACTTGCCCGGGGGAGGTGCGTTGCGCTCGTGATCGACGCGACGCTCATACTCCGCGGCGGGAAGGATCTAACCGCTACTAAACGATGCTTTCTGTTGCAGATCTGCCTCTATCTGTTCCAGGCTGCGGCCCTTGGTCTCCGTTACGAAGGCGCTAACGAAGATGAAGGCCAGGACTCCAATTACAGCGTATCCCAGGAACGGGATACCTGGCCCGAGCCACGCTAGCAAGCTGGGGAACGTCTGAGAGACTATGAAGTTAGCTATCCAGTGCAGGAAGATTGCTACCCCCATGGCAGTTCCCCGGATTCTTAGCGGAAGGACCTCTGGCAGCATAACCCACACTGTGGGTCCCCAAGTAGCAGCGAAGGAGATGATGAAGCCAGCCAGGCACAAGAGCGTTATGATGGCCACGGGGTCGGTGGGACTCGTTGGCTCGGAGAGCACCAGCGTGGAGAGCCCCAGAACGGTCAGGCTGATGACCATGCCTACTAGCCCGGCCAGGAGTAGCGGTTTGCGCCCCGTACTGTCTATGATCCGGATAGCGATTAGGGTCATGATCACGTTGACGGCACCAATGATGAGGTTTGCGTAGATGGCTGCCGCGTCTCCATAGCCAACGTTCTTGAGGGTAGTGGGAGCATAGTAGATGATGGTGTTGATGCCGATAATCTGCTGGAAGACGGCGAGGCCGATCGCCACTATAAGGGCGGGTCGTACCCACGGAGCCATGAGCTCACTGAGGCCGCCTTCCTCCTGACGCTCTACCTCTTTTATCTCGCGGATCTCCTTCTCGGCCTCTTCTTCCGTGCGGGATTGGCGCAGCACATCCCGGGCCTCGTCTTCCCGGCCCCGGCTCACGAGCCAGCGAGGGGTCTCTGGCATGAAGTACATCCCGATGAACAGGACCACCGAGGGGATAACGGCAAGACCCAGCATCCAGCGCCAGGCCCCAGAGTTGGCCAGCAGCGCGTTCACTATGAAGGCCAACAGAATGCCTACCGTGATCATCAGCTGGTTCAGCGAAGAGATCGCCCCCCGTATCTCGGTGGGCGCTACCTCCGAGAGGTAGAGTGGCACGATGAGGGCGGCAGCCCCCACTGCGAGGCCCAAAACTATCCGGAAGAGCACGAGTATACCCACGTTCGGAGCCAGGGCCGCGCCGATCGCGCCTACGGAGAAGGTGACGGCTGCTATAAGGATAAGGTTACGCCTCCCCAGACGGTCGGAGAGCGGTCCAGCACATGCCGCCCCGACCGCGGCCCCGAGCAGGAGCGAAGCAACTACCAGACCTTCGAGGAACGGAGTAAGCCCGAGATCTGGGCTGATGAATAGGATAGCCCCCGAGATCACACCCGTATCGTAGCCGAAGAGCATTCCTCCCAGAGCCCCGAAGAAGTAGACCAATTTGCTGGTTCTACCCCTTCCTTCCGCCGCAGACGCTGCATTCGACACGGCTGACCTCCTAGTGCGTAGGCACCTACCTTTCCTGTCTATAAATAATACCTGAGTAGGGTGGCTCCCGCACCTCGCATGCGGAGAAGCTATATCATGCACAGGCACGTACGCAGGCGAAAGGGAGGCAGCGCAATGGACCCGTACCCGATAAAACTCACCTACCACGTTCGCACCTACGCCTTCGGGGATCGTCTGATCCCCGAGATGCTAGGCAAGAGAGACGTGCCCGAAGGCATCGTGGCCGAGACCTGGGAGGTCAGCGACTACCGCGAGACGACTGGTGAGGTCATCAACGGTACCTACGCCGGCCGTACCCTCCACGACCTCGTTACCGAGTACCCGGACGAGATGGTGGGGGAGGGCTGGCGCGGTCCACACTTCCCGCTCCTGGAGAAGTTCCTCGATGCTTCGAACATGCTTCCCGTCCACCTCCATGCCGACGACGAGACGGCCCGCAGAAAATACGGTGAGCCCCACGGTAAGACCGAGGCCTGGCACATCCTTTGGGCGGCGCCTGACGCGACCATCCTCGCCGGAGTGAAAGAGGGTGTGGATCGGGACGATCTGTATCGGGCGTTCAAGGCTCAGGATTATGATGCCGTAATGCCACGCTATCCTATACGGGCGGGCGACACGGTCTATGTTCCTGCCGGTGTGATCCACTCCTTCGGTCCGGATACCTTGATCTTCGAGGTTCAGCAGACCTCGGACCTTGGACAGAGCGTGATGCCTGAAGATCTCTACGGGAATCCTCTGGATCAAGAGACGTGGAACGCGAACATCAATGCCGCCCTCGACGAGTTACGCACCGACTACTACCCTCACCCAAACCCGGGTCTCGCCCTGGTGGACGGCCGGACTGTAGCTACCCGACGCATCCTCTGCTGCGCGGGTCCCTACTTCGTCCTCGAACGCTGGATGCTCACAGAACCTTACACAGAGCCGTCCCACCCGTGGCGTTGTCTGACGCTCTCGAACGTCGGAGATCCCGCACGCATCGAGTACGCGGGCGGAACGGAGACGCTTGAGCGCGGCGAGTCCTGCATCCTCCCGGCTGCCATTGGGGAGGTGCGCATCGTCCCCGACGGCGAAGCGAGCCTCATCGTCTGCTACGTTCCGGACCTCGAGCGGGACGTCATCGCGCCTTTGCGAGAAGCCGGTTACTCGGATGAAGAGATAAGGGAGCTGGGAGAGATCGACGTTTAGCCGCTTCGAACGATTGAAACAGGAGGGCGTGCCTTGGGAAAGATAGTTGCTTTGGGCGAGGTCGTCGCGGACATCTACCGGGACGAGAGCCCATCTGCGGTCGAACTGCCTTTTACCGCCCGACCCGGTGGAGCACCGGCGAACGTGGCCGTGGCGGCCGCGAGGCTTGGGTCTGAGGCAGCGTTTATCGGGAGCGTGGGTGAGGATCTCTTCGGGGACTTCATCTTGCGGGCTCTGGAAGCTGAGGAGGTGGACACTTCTGCGGTCCGGCGCTGCCAGCCGCCCACGCGCACCTCGCTGGCCTTCGTAGAGATCACCGCCGAGGGAAACCGCTCCTTTACTTTCTACCGCTCCGACCCCGCGGCTGACGAGCTGCTCTCTCCCGAGAATGTATCCCGGGAGGTTCTCTCCGGAGCCTCGTTTGCGAATTTCGGGAGCATACCGCTCATCAAGGACCCCGCACGCTCGGCCATAAACCGCGCTGCCGAGCTCGCCGAGGAGCTGGACGTCTCCCTGGCCTTCGACGTCAACTTCCGGGAGCACCTGTGGGAGAGCGCCGAGGCCGCTCGCGAGATCGTCGCGCCGCTCCTCGACCGCTCCCGCATAATCAAGTTGAGCGACGATGAGCTATCGCCGCTGCTCGAAACTGAGGACACAGAAGAGGCGGCACAGATGCTGCTGGGACGCGGAGCCGCCCTGGTCCTGGTGAGCCTGGGACCGGAAGGGGCATTCTACGCCACCCGGGAGTTCAGTGGCGACGTCCCGGCGTTCAAGGTCGAGGCCGTGGATGCGACCGGGGCTGGAGATGCTTTCCTGGCGGCGACGTTGGTGCAGCTCTCCGGCAATCCTTTGGGGCCGTGGGACGAGGAGACGGTGCGCGAGGCAGTGCGGTGGGGAACGGCGGCCGGAGCACTCGCCTGCACGGAATACGGGGCGATGGGAGCCCTGCCCACGAGGGACGAGCTCGAGCGTTTCATGGACGGTGGTTAGCGTCTAGTCTGTATTAGTGGGCGAAGCCAGTGGTGAATCTCCTCGAGATCGAGATTACGAAGTATCCGGGCTTCTTCGCCTAGCCTTCCCTGGTGCTCCTCTCGGACGCTTCAACGCTCTGTCGATGGTAGAAGAACATGGAGTCGAGGAAGTCCATATGGGCGTTCACCGACTCCTGGGCCAGCAGCTGGAGGGCCTCCCGCTGCCGCTGCTGCTGTTCGATCAAGCCCTGCGTCAGGGCCAGGCTGCTCTCCCCTTGAGCATGGAGGTTTTCGATCACGGCGTCGAAGAAGCCTTGCGTCAGCTCGGCATTGAGGGCCTGAACTGACACGGCGGGATCTGTAACCGCCCTGTACGAGCCCATGAGAGCCTCGGCGAATTTCTGGGCTGCCTCGTTTATCTTCTTCGCCTGTTGGTTATCCATCCTGCTCACGCTCCTTTCTGACTCTTACTGTTCGCACCTGCTTCCGTAGACCGGCGGCGCAAGCAGAAAAGCACCTCAAAAAGATGCATCAGCGTATGCGAAGTAGTGCAGGGAGCGCCAGGGGTGGGCATTCTCGTTCTCTGGCGGCCGCCGGGCGGCGAACTCTTCGCGGATGATGGGCGTATGGTCCGTGCCGCACTCGCACTCGACCACGACATGCTCAGGACCCCACTCGTATACTCTGCCGGCCTCTACATCTCGGGCCTCGTAGAACCCTTCGCCGCGCTCGATAACCTGCACCATCACCAGCCTCCTTTCCCCTTCCCCACAAGTGTTGAGAAGTTATCGTACATTATGATGGGACGGTGGCCACGTTTCAGTATCACGGCATACGGATACTCAAAACACAAGCAACCCGTAACTTTAGTTAATGAGGCTATCGAGCGGGACCTGGTAAACGCTCCACTCCTCTTTCATGAACTCGTAACCTCGGGCTTGATAGAACGGAGACAACCAGAATCTTTGTCCAAGCCCTTACATTTCTACCGCCAACCCTTGACACCTTCGATTATTGCTGT
>JAWWQA010000346.1:0-6285 GCA_033854695.1 Rubrobacteraceae bacterium | reverse complement strand
CTCGAGAGATAAACGAGGAGATGAAGCTTGCCGCTGCCCGCGCCCTGGCCGAGGTCATCGCGGAGGAGGACCTCTCGGAGGACTACGTAATCCCCAACGTGTTCGACGAGCGCATCGTGTCCACCGTGTCCGAAGCAGTCCAGGAGGCAGCGCGCGCGAGCGGGGTGGCCCGGCCCTCTATCGAAGAGGAAGATGTCCTGAAAGCTCCTCCGCAACCTTAGAGAGATCTGGCAGACAATACTCTATGCCCGCGCGGGAGATCTCGAAATCCCCGTGGCGGTACCGGGTGTTGCTTTCTCTGTTTTCGGGTAAGGTGCTGTTTCGCAAAGGGAGCGATCAAAGCCAGAAGGAGGAAGCCCTGTGAGCCAACAAGAAGATTGCCCATTCTGCCAGATCGCCCGGGGAGAGATGGATACCGAGCTCGTGCATGAGGAAGAGAACCTGGTGGCATTCGAGGATCTGGATCCCAAGGCACCTGTGCACGTGTTGGTTATCCCCCGGGAGCACACAACCGCGATCACAGACGTGCCATCCGACACGCTCAAGGAGTTGGTGGACGCAACCCAAACGGTAGCGGAGAAGCAGGGTATCGCCGATCGAGGATATGCGATCCGGGTGAACAACGGTGAGGAGGCAGGCCAGGAAGTCGAACACCTGCACATCCACGTCATCGGCGGACGTGAGCTAAGTATGCCGTGAACACAGCCGGAACTCCTTGGCTTCGTCGAAGGACCTGGTAACTTCGAGAAGTCGCGTGAGCTGAGAGCATTATGTAGAGCAGCGCGAACACGAAGAAGACGGTGCCGAGCCCTGGCACCGTCGACATACCCTCGTCGTTTCGCATGACTCCCTGGCCTAGCCGGTGACGCTCGTGACGGTGAAATGCAACCCTTTTCTAAAGGGTAGTCGCGTCAGCGGCCTCAAACTCGCTAAGGCCCTCGTCTTGGGCGTACCCTGGGCTCATCCCTCCGTCCCCGGCCCTAAGGTCACCCTGCCTCCGTGCCTACGAACCACGAGAGCGCCTCCCGCGCCACCTCGGGTGGGACCTCGTGGGAACCATTGAACTCCTCGTAGCGCACGTCGTACCCTTCCCGCCTGAGCTGCGGCACGATTTGCCGACTCGTCTCACCAATGCGCAGGGTTTCGTCTTCCGTGCCGTGCGAGACGAAGAGGGCTGGCGCGCCCCTGCGCTCCCCCGTCAAAACCCTCCCGGGCGAAAAGGCGATCGCATGGGTGAACAGGTCGCCGTTGGTCAGGCCCAAGGAGAGCGCGTAGGAAGCGCCGTCTGAGAAGCCACAGACCGCGAGCTTGAGAGTGTCCACAGCGTAGTGGGAGAACACCGACCCCAACGCCCGGTCGATGAACTCGAGGTCGGGCCCATCGAGGACGCTGCCCCACGTCCGGCTACTACGAGACTCCGGCGCGAGCAGGATCAGGCCTGCCTCGTCGGCGAGGTCGAGGAACGGAGCGAGACCCTCCCGGGCACCCGAGAAGGCGCCGTGCAGCATCAGGGCAAAAGGCGCCGGTAGAGACACATCGTAGCCCGAGGGCACATAGAGGAGGCCGTCGCGTTCAGCGCCCAAGTTCAGCGCTCTTAGACCGCTTGGCGCCTCTTCTTCGTTAACTGCGCCCTGGCGCGCCAGCAGGCGTCCCGCCTCCCTCTGGTCACGCGTTGCAGGCTCCTGCTCTTCCTGGCTCCCACGATTTATTCCACACCCCGAAGCCGCCAGTAGCCCGAGTAAGGCAGCTGCAACGCTGCTTGCCAGAAAGTCCCGCCGCGTAAAGCGCCGGACTTTGCGTGCTCGAGGCGCCTTATTCGTCCCTATACCGTTCGTCGACCAGTTCGTCGGAGTCTCCTTCGTCGCCAGGATCCCTTACTCCTGTCTGCGACCATAAGGCCGTCCGATATTGCCGATGGTAGGGCTGGGAAGGAGGTCAGAGGAGTTGGTCGAGCGTGATAGGAAGGGAGCGGATGCGCTGCCCCGTCGCGTGGAATACTGCGTTGGCGATGGCAGGGGCGACGCCGACGATCGCGATCTCACCCACGCCTTTGACTCCCAGAGGATTCAACGGCTCGGCCTCGCCGACGAAGATGACCTCGATGTCGGGCACATCCGCGTTCACAGGGACCAGGTAGTCCCCGAAGGTGGCGTTGGCGATTCGTCCGGTCCTGGGGTCGGAAACTGTCTCCTCCAGCAGAGCCATGCCTATGCCGCCAACAGTCCCCCCGATGATCTGGCTGGTGGCGGTCTTCTCGTTGAGGATGTGGCCCCCGTCGATTGCCGCCACTATTCGTGCGACCCGGATGAGACCGAGGTCTGGATCTATATGGACCTCGGCGAACTTCGCTCCGAAGATGCCAGGTGCAAGGTCTAGGTCCTGTCGAATGGCGCTTTCGCCATCCGCGGTCAGCTCGGCCAGCCCATGCCGTTCGAGGATGTCAGTGTACTCCTCACCTCGTTCCGGAGCGTCGGCGCGACTGATGCGGCCGTCAGCGACTGTCACGTCCTCGAGGCTGCAGCCCTGCACTGGCGAACCCGGGTCATCTCGAACAACGTCGAGGAAGGCCTGTACAAGTTTCATGCACGCCGCGTGCACCGCGCTTCCTAGAGATGCCGCGAGGTTAGATCCACCCTGCTGAGGCGCTGGCGGCATCGTGGTATCCCCGAGCTCGAACCGCACCCGATCGATCGGTAACCCGAGGACCTCAGCAGACACCTGCGTCATGATCGTGTAGGTGCCCGTACCGATGTCCGTCGCTGCGCTGCGCACGAGTGCAGTGCCGGCGCGATCCAGTGTTGCCCGGGCCTGCGTAGGGAACTGAAAGTACGGGTAGTAGGCACTGGCCATGCCGAGCCCAACGAGCATGCGACCCTCGCGCATGGAACGCGGCTCGGCCGTGCGCCGTGACCATCCGAACCGCTCGGCACCCTGCTCGTAGCACGCGCGCAGTCCTTTGCTCGTCCACGGCAGGCCGCTCTGCGGGTGAGTCTCGGCGTAGTTGCGCAGCCGCACCTCCAGAGGGTTCATGTTCAGCTCGTAGGCGAGCTCGTCCAGGATACACTCCAGCGCATACACCCCCGGCGCCTCACCGGGCCCGCGCATCCAAGTCGGGCAGGCCACGTTTAGCCGCACCTGTCGTTGCCGCGTAGTGACATTAGGACACTCGTAGAGCAGCGGCGTCGCCCTCGTGAGCCCCTCGAGATAGTTGTCCTCAAGCGAAAGGGGCTCGATGCTCTCGTGGTCGAGCGCGACCAGCTCGCCGGTATGCGTGGCCCCGATCTTCAGATGCTGCACTGAGCTGGGGCGGTAGCCGACAGAGGTGAACATCTGTGCGCGGTTGAGTACGAGCTTGACCGGCCGGTTCACCCAGCGAGCCGCTAGCGCGGCGAGGACTACGTGCGGCCATGTCCGCAGTCCAGCCCCGAAGGCGCCGCCGATGAAGGGAGCGATGACGCGGACGCGGTCCTCCGGCACTCCGAAGGCCGCGGCGAGCGTCGCGCGCACGTTGTACGGCCACTGCGTCGTGTCGTGGACCGTGAGCGTATCGCCCTCCCAGGCAGCGATCGTGGCGAACAACCCGAGTGGGTTATTAGTCTCCGTCGCGGTCGTGTAGGTGGCCTCGACCCGCACCTCGGCGGAGGCCAGCGCCGCCCCTGCGTCGCCACGGTGGATATCGCGCCATGACGGGTTCGTGATCCGCTCTGCCTGCGGATCGTCGAGATCCAGCAGCGGCTCCGTCAGCTCGTAGTCGACCTCGAGGAGCCGCACTGCTGCTGCCGCCTGCTCTGGTGTCTCGGCCACGACCACGGCGATGTGCTGGCCATGGTGAAGGATCCGGTCGTCCTGCAGCGGAGGCGGTGGCGCGACTCCCAAGCTGGTTGTAGGCCCTCGTCCGAGCCGCGGGGCGATCTCGTGCGTGATGACTGCAAGCACACCCGGCGCCGACTCTGCAAGCCTTGTGCTGATGCGACGGATTCGTCCGGCAGCCACCGTGCTCTGGACCAAAACGGCGTGAGCCAGGTTCGGGAAGCTGAAGTCCGCGGGGTAGTGCGCAGCACCAGTCACCTTCAATGGTCCGTCGACACGGTCCACTGGAGGGCCGACCATCCGGACGGTCTCGACGGTCATGAATCCTCACCTGCCGTGGTAGACAGGGCTCGCACGACGGTTCGCTTGGCGAGCTCGACCTTGAACGCATTGTCGCGATGTGGAGTCGCACCCTCCAGCGCGGCCTCCGCAGCGGCCTGGAATGTATCCGTCTGCGCGGGCCTCCCACGCAGAACTTCCTCGGCGCGGTAAGCCCGCCACGGCAACGTAGCGACCCCTCCAAGGCCTATTCGTCCCTCGCGGATCACGCCATCCTCCATCACCAGGGCCACCGCTGCCGATACAAGCGCGAACTCGTACGAGACGCGGTCACGGACCTTGAGATATCCAGACCGTGCATCCTCAGGAAGCAGTAGCACCTCCACAGCGGTGATCAGCTCGCCGTGCGCGAGCACGTTCTCCACCTGCGGCGTGTCCCCGGGCACAACGTAGAACTCCGTCAGCGGGATGGCCCGCTCACCGTTCAGACCGCGTACATGCACGATCGCATCGAGGGCGACAAGGGCTACGGCCAGGTCCGAGCCGTGGGTCGCGATGCAGTGCTCGCTCGTGCCCAGGATCGCGTGCATGCGATGGAACCCCTCCAAGGCGCTGCAGCCGGACCCGGGCTCACGCTTGTTGCACGCGCAGGTGATATCACGGAAGTATCGGCAGCGCGTCCGCTGGAGCAGGTTCCCTCCAATGGTTGCCATGTTTCGAAGCTGAGTTGATGCCCCCAGCAGCAGAGCCTCGCGCACCACGGGCAAGCGCTCCATGATGGTAAGATCGGCTGCGAGCTCCTCCATCGTGGTCAGCGCCCCGATTCGGATCGCGCCGTCGCTTCGCGTGATGCCCCGCAGCGGCAAGCGAGTGATGTCGATCAACCGATCGGGACCGAGCACACCGTCCTTCATGAGGTCGATCTGCGTGGTCCCTCCCGCGAGGTACGACGTCGCGGGATCGCCGGTCACCGCTGCCACGGCCTGGCTTACGTCGGTGGCCTGAACGTACTCAAACTCCCGCATCGCCACCACGGCCCGCGGCGTCGCGAATCGCCGCGACGATGTTCGGATACGCCCCGCAGCGGCAAATGTTGCCACTCATGAACTCACGAATGTCCTCATCTGAGGTGGCTCGCCCCTCGCTCAGCAAGGCAACCGCCGACATGATCTGTCCGGGAGTGCAGAAGCCGCACTGGAAGCCGTCATGCCGGACGAATGCTTCCTGCACCCGGTGCAGGGTCTCATTCTCCGACAGGCCCTCGATGGTCAGGACATCGCGACCCTCACACGTAGCGGTGAGCATGAGACACGACAGCACGCGCTTCCCGTCGACCAGCACGGTACATGCGCCACACGCTCCCTGGTCGCACCCCTTCTTCGTGCCCGTCAACCCTAGCCGCTCCCTCAGCGCGTCGAGCAGGGTGACACGGGCGTCCAGGTTCAGCTCCCAGTGAACGCCATTGACTCGCAGCGTTACGGCGAGCTCTGGAGCCGCCCTCACGGTGTCGCCCAGCGAATTCTCCGCGTCCATCTTTCGGCCTTCGGGCACCGATCACCTCGCTTCGGAGCTGGTTGGGCAATGCTACGCCGGGCACATCCCAACGTCAAGTGCACCTCTTATGAATGCCCGCCGTACCGATCAGGCGGACCTGGGCAGCGCTGCCGAATACTTGCGCCTGAGGCGTGAGGAACTGGATGCTGAGAAGCAGCGCCAACGCGAACAGGAGGACTTTGAGCTCTTCGAGCGGGAGTTCGTGGCCGCTGGCGGCACGGAGGCGACAGCGAAGGAGGCCTACCGCCGGCACCGTAACGAGGAAGCCGAGGAGGCCTGCGAACGCCTCGATCGCGCTCAGAACGGACACACGAGGATGTCTTCTAACGGGCGGTGGTGATTAGGCGAGTAGTGGGGGTCGTGGATAGAAGAGAACCCGGCGGCGGAGGGGGGAACCATGGCCGCCGGTCACTAGAAGTGTACTTTACCTTTGGACCACAGGATATAGAAGAGAGGCGAAGAAGAGTGATCGTTCCACAGGCGGTGGGTGAATTTAAGAAATTCCTCTGAGGCGATGTGTCGCCCCTGACTCACGCCGCCATCTGCTTTCCCAGATCGTGTACTTCGTCCTCCCCGCTATAGAGCCATTGAGTTAGCGCAATGCCGTTGCTCATACCCTCCACACTCTTGTATCCTCTCATC
>JAWWQA010000345.1:0-2843 GCA_033854695.1 Rubrobacteraceae bacterium | reverse complement strand
AGAGCCCTTGTCGCCGAAGTCAGAGGCCATCCCGGCCCGCTCGGCCCCTCCGACAATGGCTTCTGAGTCGAGGTAGAGACTTCCGTTGCCACGGGAGACGTTGCCGCTCACCTGAGCCCCATGCTCCAGGTGCAAGTCACCGTGGCCCACGTCCACATCGCCTCCCACCGGGGCGTATATCCATACGTCCCCGGAGCCCGCTTCCACGTCGCCGCCGACGGGACCATAGATCTCTATATTCCCGACGGCGGATCTCACGTCTCTTTTGACCTCGCCCTCGACCCGCACATTGCCCCAGGCGGTGGAGACCTCGTCGACGCTCTCGCCCTGCCCCACAACTACGTCCCCCATCACCTTCTTTTCAGAGGCGTAGGCAGGGTTAGACGAAATGAGGGATGCCAAAAGGAGCGTGCAGAGGAGCAGGCCGGCTGGCTTTCTCATGCCTCTCTGGCCCGGCGTCCCCGATTGACGGAGACTACCGCGAGGGCTATTAGGACGTCTACCAAGGCGCCCAGGGCCAGCACGAGAAGGATGGTGGGACCGGCGGCGATGAGTACCGCGCGCGCCACGTCCGTCGAGCCCTCGACCAGCCCCCAGCACGCTCCCAGGATGCTCATGGCCAGGAACACGGGATGCATACCGTTGAGTTCCAGAGAGATAAGCGCCGCGATGAGTAGGGCGCCCGCGAGCAAGCCCCAGAGGACCCGCATTTTCGCGGAGCGGGTCGGTAGCGCCATCGCCACTCCCTGGCAGACCGACCGGGAACATATCCTGGAGAAGTCGAGGGAGCACAAAAAGGCGCTCAGATCTAGCTCACGCTCGTACAGCTCCTGGCATTCGGGACAGGAGGCGAGGTGTTCGCGCGTCTCGCGTTCCTGATCTAAGCCCAGGCCACCATCGGCTAGCTCGAAGACCTTCTCAGGGTCGCAACCACAGCCGCCGGAGGTACTCATCCGGTCTCACCCTTCTCTTCGAGCTTCTCGGCGAGCATGTTCCTGGCACGGAAGAGCCGGCTCTTCAGAGCCGGGACGGTTATGCCTATTACCTCCGCGATCTCCGCGTAGGTGAGGCCTTCCGCGTAGCGCAGCACGAGCGGAACGCTGTAGGTCTCAGGTAGGGCCATCACAGAGTCTCGCACGCTTCTCGCCCGGTCGGTCTCCGTGGCCACTGCCTCGGGACCGCGCGTGAGCGGAGCGTGCAGCTCCGGGTTGAACTCGATCACATCCCGGCGTCGGCGCAGAGTGTCGATACCGAGGTTGTTCGCGATGGCCAGAAGCCACGTCTTGAAGCGATACTCGGGGTTGAAGGTCGAAAGGCGATCGTAGGCACGCAAAAAGGTCTCTTGCACGAGGTCTTCTACGGCAACATCGGTGCCAGCGTAGGGATAGATCACACGCCCTACCAGCCGCTCATAGCGGCTGACTAGCTCCTCGTAGGAGCGGAGATCTCCCGCCAATGTCCGTTCGACTAGCTCGTTGTCCATGAGGCGCGCACGGGGAACGGAGAGACGCTTGATCCTCTCTCGCCAGCCCCTTAACGCCACCGGTGTCGTGTACTCCATCTCCCTAGTTATACGCTTTTTCGGGCGGAAAGTTTCGAAACCTACCCGATATAAACAATATACGCCGTGAACAGACAAAAAGCGCTACACTATTTGCCGGCCTCTTCCTTCTTCGCTCTTGCGATGGCGGTCTCAACCCTTGTTGTGGTTATGCAACTCGCCCGGGAGAACCTGACTACACTTCCCAACTACCCCAACCCGCCTGGTCCTAGCGCGACCTGCCTAGATCACGGGCTTCGGTCCGCAGCCCAGTCTAGCGCCAAGCGATAGCCAGGAAGAGGAGTGTTTAAAGGATTGGAAGTCACCTTAAATAGACAGCTGACCGTCCACGGAGAGGTCCGAGGAACCGGATGCGCGTTCGGCGACGGCTTCCTTGTTCAGGAGGACTATCTTGCGGTTCTGGATTTCGATAGAGCCTTCGCGCTGGAACTCACTCATTACCTTGGAAACGGCCTCGCGAGTCGAGGCAATCATGTTCGCCAAATCCTGGTGGGTCAGGCGCACATCAAGAATCGTGCCGGATCCATTGTTCTCCCCGAAACGCTCGCTGAGGTTCAAGAGCAGGGTCGCAAGGCGCGCCGCAACCTCCCGGTGCAGTAGGCTCTCTATGACCTCGTCGGATTGCCGTAGGCGCTCGGAGAAGGAGGCAAAGAGCTTTATGGCGAAGTCCGGACGGCGTTTTATGACCTCGGTGAGGGTGGACTTGTGAACGCTGGCTACCCGCACGGCGGTGACGGCCTCGGCGAAGACGTCCTGCCAACGGCCCTCGACCAAGCTCAGCTTGCCGAAGACACCACTGTGCCTGAGGAGTGCGGTCGTCGCCTCCTTGTAGTCTCCATAGATCTTGTACAGCCGCACCGTACCCTCGAGCAAGAAGTAGAGCTGGTCGTCGGGATCTCCGGGGGTGAAGATGATATCTTTGGCCTTGAAGCGCCGCTCGAGCACCCGCATGCCTGCGTTCTCGAAATCCTCGAGGTCGAAACCCTGGGGAGCCGTGGTGGCCGCAAAACTCCCGGTGTCCCTAAGCATCTGCCCGCTCACCTCTCTCCTCAAAGCTTGAAGAATGCCCTCGTAGCCCGTCTATGCTAGCGTAGCCTCAAAAGGACACGCTCATTATACCCAAAGTTTTTCTAATTAATTCTTAGTATTTCTTGGTGTTTTCCGTTTGCGCTTCAGGCGGCGGTCCGGCGCCAGCGGAGTTCTACACCCTGGCGCTTAGCGACGAAGAGAAGGTCGTCTCGGATCTCTTTGAGGTCTTTGTCGAAGAGGGTTAGGATGCAGA
>JAWWQA010000344.1:0-3549 GCA_033854695.1 Rubrobacteraceae bacterium | reverse complement strand
GTATCTCAGCCTTTTCACATAGCCATTGAATGATGGCACACAGCGATGCCAAATGCCTCCCTTGAGGCTCGCACCTGTAGAAGAGGCGGGTATCTTATTCATCGAGCAGCCTAGAAGGGTCCTCTCGATGGACTGGTGTGAAAATACGGTCGAGTGACGGCCTCCTACACGGATTGAGGTAAGGCTTCGAGCGCTACCTTGTGACCGAGGCGCTCCAATTTCCGAACCAGTCGCTTCGCGTACTCTTCGTCCGACTGGCGGCGATGGAAGTGGTCCTCACCAAGCTCTTCGTAGGGTCGATCGCGCTCCAGCACGTGGTAGGCGATCACCAGGATCGAGTGTCCCACCGCCACCGCCGCTTTCTTGGAACCGCGCCGCCCCTTGAGGCGGGCGTACTGCGCCGTAAGATAGGTTCCCTTGGAGCGCGCCGCTGCGCGAGCCGCCTCGATCAACGCGTTCCTGAGCCACTTCGAACCCTTGCGGGTCTTGCCCGAGCGACGCTTGCCCGCCGATTCGTCGTTGCCAGGGCACATCCCTGCCCACGAGGCGAGATTGCGGTGGGTGGGAAACTGGCTCATGTCCACCCCGAGCTCGGCGATCAGGACCTCCGCTGTCCTGCGGTCGACGCCCGGGATGGTATCGAGAAGCTGGACCTTATCCGAGAAAGGGGCGATCACCAGCTCCACCTCGGCGCTCAGCTCCGCAATCGACTCGTCGAGGTAGTCGATATGGGCGAGGAGCTTGCCCACCATGAGTGCATGATGCGAAGAGAAGCGCCCCTCTAGAGCATCCCGGAGCGCAGGCAGCTTAGAACGCAACTTCCCCCGAGCCAACTCCGCCAGCACCTCCGGGTCGGTGGTGCCATCGATGAGTGCATTCAGCATCGCCCTGCCCGAGACGCCGAGCACGCGGGTGGCTACTGAAGAGAGCTTGATGCCCGCGTCTTGGAGTACCTTATCCAGGCGTTGGACCTCCCTGGTGCGCTCCTCTATGAGCGCCTTGCGGTAGCGGGTGAGGTTCCTCAGCTCCCGGATTTCTTTGGGCGGCACGAAGCTGGGACGCACCAGCCCGTGCTCGACGAGCTGGCAAATCCACTCAGCGTCCTTGACGTCGGTCTTCCTACCAGGAACGTTCTTGAGGTGCCGGGCGTTAAGAAGCCACAATTCGAAGTCGTCTTCGAGCAGGTAGTAGATAGGCTTCCAGTAAACGCCTGTGGCCTCCATACCCACCAGCTCAACTTCAAAGGAGGCCAGCCAGTCTCGAAGCTGCAAGAGTCCGCGGGTGGTGGTGGCAAACTCCCTGATCTCCTGGTGATGAGGGCTGCTCTTAGCGGCAACCCTCACGCACGCGGTGACCGACGCCTTGTGCACATCCAGCCCGCAGCACCGTTCGACAACCCTATCCATCTCTCTCCCTTCGGCCAAGGACATGGTCTGCCGCCGAGAGGAGCCTCTTTCGTAGAGAGTCTGGTGTTCGTGCTCTAAGGCAACAGTTCGGGGTGCCCGAGGCTCCCGCGTCACACTGATCAACGGGCTTTGGCGGCACCAGTCCAAGCCGACGTCGACACGGCGACGATCCCATTTTCATGGCTTCGGGGTGGCCCGGCAAGGGCCATGAATCACTGATCGCAAAAGATAAATTCTGCATGAGCCGGCATGCACCTCTCTCACTGAGCCGATCTCCTCGCCGACTAAAACCAACACGCTCGCAAACCAACGGACCCACTAACGCTCCGGCATATCCTCCTGCTGGGATTACTCAGCACGGAGGAGTCGATGAAGCACCACTGGCAGATCCGCCGCACGACACTACGATGCTCGGACGCCCGCCAACGCTGGGATCGGGCTTACCAGAGCATCTTGCGGTGGAGCCTACAAACCGATCAACAGTCCAACCCAAGCGTGTACGCTAAGGAGGAGTACCATGCGGGTAGCGGCATACGTCCGGGTCTCGACCTCTCAACAGGTCAAGCTCCAGACGATTGAGCAGCAGTTGGAGAGGGTACGCAAGCACGCACGGGAGAAGGGGTGGAACCTACCCAAGGAGAACGTCTTCCGAGACGACGCTTACAGCGGTACAACCCTAAGGCGACCCGCCCTCGATGCCCTGCGCGACAAGGCGCGCCTCAGAGAACTCGAAGTCCTCGTGATCCTTTCCCCGGATCGACTGGCGCGCAACTATGTTCATCAGATGGTCTTGATCGAGGAGTTCGAAACCAACGGTTGCCGGGTGGAGTTTGTGGAAAGGCCCATGAGCTGTGAGCCTAACGACCAACTTCTTTTGCAGATTCGCGGAGCGGTGGCCGAATACGAGAGGACACTGCTTTCTGAGAGGATGCGCAGGGGGCGCTTGGCCAAATACAAAGCCGGGCTGCTCTTGCCGTGGACGTACGTCCCCTACGGCTATCGGGTTGACCCCGACAGGCCTCGCGACCCGGCGGGAGTAAGGCTCGATGAGACCAAGGCGGCAGTGGTTGCGGAGATCTTTGCGAGCTACCTCGAAGAAGGAGCTAGCCTCTTGGGCGTCTCTCGGCACCTGCAAGCTCGGGGCATCCCCGCGCCCAGGGGCGGGAAGATCTGGAGCGTGGCTACTTTGCACCAGATACTGACCAACCCCGCCTATGCCGGACGGGTTTACGCTGGGCGCACGCGCTACCGTCCCCCGAAGATCCGGCGCTCGGCCACTCACCCCATAGGACATCCTCACGGCACGGCCGTCCCGCTGCCGCCGGAGGAGTGGATCCCGGTAGCGGAAGTGGCGGCGGTGGTAAGCCAGCAGCAGTTCGACCTCGTAAGAGAGAAGCTCTCCAAGAACAAGCCCTTCGCCCGACGCAACAACAAGACGAACGACTACCTTCTGAGGGCGCTGGTAAGCTGCGGCACCTGTAAGCTCTCCTGCGTAGCGCGCACCCAGAGCGCTAAGAACATAGAGCAAAGGTACAGGTACTACATTTGCTCCGGCAAGAGCAAGCAGGCCCGCAGCTACCAGCAGGAGAAGTGTCCCTCCCGTTATGTCCCCGCCGAGCAACTCGACGAACTAGTTTGGAAGGATCTGTGCGAGGTCTTGACTCACCCAAAGAGCATTACGGATGCCTTAGAGCGGGCTCACGGCGGCCAGTGGCTACCGCAGGAGCTAAAGGCTCGTCAGGAGAATCTGCGTCAAGGCCGGGCATCCTTGAGCCGTCAGCTGGAGCGGCTGACCGAGGCATACCTCGGGGAGGTGATCCCGTTGGCCGAGTACCAGAGGCGTCGCAAGGACATAGAAGGAAGGGATGAGGCTCTGGCGGGCCAGGAAGGGCAATTACGGGGGCAGTCTCAGCATCACATGGAGCTTGCCGGTATAGCCGGCCGCGTAGAAGATTTCTGCGAGAGGGTGCGCCTTGGTCTCGCTAACGCCGATTTCGAGCAGAGACGTAAACTGGTGGAGCTGTTGATCGATCGGGTGATCGTCAGCGACGAGGAGGTAGAGATACGCTATGTGATCCCCACCGATCCGAGCAGCGAGCACGTTCGTTTTTGTCATTTGCGTTCAGACTATCTCGGAAACTCA
>JAWWQA010000343.1:0-3278 GCA_033854695.1 Rubrobacteraceae bacterium | reverse complement strand
GAAGACCCCGGCAGCCTTCTCGACGATCGCATGTCGCGTGCGTTCACCCTTCTTCATGATTCGTTATCCACTACCGCCAGTCTGCATCGGGCGACGCACACGAGTTTCTCATCCTCGTCGTGTATCTGAACCTCCCAGACCTGATTCGCGCGTCCTACCTGGATCGGGATTCCGACCGCCGTGAGCGTTCCCGAACGCTTGGGCCTGAGGTGGCTGGCGTTGATCTCCGAGCCGAAAGCGACCTTCCCCGGTGGGCAGTTGAGCCAGGCCCCAGTGGTCGCCACGGTCTCCGCCAGAACCACGCTAGCCCCGCCATGCAGGTACCCCAGCGGCTGGTGATGCCTGACATCCACCGGCATCGTCATAACCACCCTCTCAGGCTCCGTCTCCACGTACTCGATGCCCAAATCCTTGAGCAGTCCCTCCTTCTCCTTCAAGGAGTCCAGATCTATCCTGTCCGTCATCTCGCCATCCTATAATCCGTGGATACCAACTACCCACAATGTACCCGCTTTAGTTGATTGTAAACCAACCGGTCGGTTTTATAGTATTCTAGATCGAGCGTTCAGGCAAGTGTCTGGAAGGGACGAGTACATAGGCGGTAAGGCCAGAGGAGCCGACGATCTCGGGGATTGCGAGAGACACGGCTCTGTGGGGTTGCGTGTACGATCTAAAACTCAGAGCCACTGGCTCCCGGTCCCTTATCTACGGTCGAGCCGACAACCACAAGCGCAAACAGCGAGCACAAGCTAAGGAGGAGAAAAGCGTCGGAGAAGGGTGTAGCGTCGAGGGTGTAGAAAGGGTTGAGGGCTCCGGCTCCGCTCTCCCGGCGGGCGGCGAGAAAGGCACCGAGGAGCGCCGGTCCGCAACCGCCCCCGAGGAAGAAGAGCATCTGGTAGATACCCAGGCCTACCCCGACCTCGTCCCGGGGGAGTGTGGCCGCGGTCGCGTTGGTGTTTGGGGACGTTATCCCGGCGAAGCCAGCGCCGACCCCAAGCATGCCCGCGGCAACCAATAAGGGCGATGCGCCGACCCCGAACGCGGAGAGCGCCAGCAGAGAGAGCGTCATCGTCGCGAGGCCTACGAGGATAAGAGGCCGGGAGCCCACGCGATCGGAGAGACGTCCGGCAAGCGGGGAGAGCAAGGCCACGGCGACGGCGCCCGGCGCCAATGCCAGGCCTGCCGTCCCGGCCCCGAGCCCGTTGACCTCCGAGAGCAACAGCGGCACGAAGATGATGCTGGTGAGGTTGGCCATCATCCCGAGAAATCCGACCACTGCGCAGGTAAGGTAGGCCCCGTTACGCAAGAGCCGCGGGGAGACGAACGGTTGGGGTGTGGTGGTAATGCGACCGGCGAAGGCCGTGGCCACGAGCGCTGCCGAGACGAACGAGCCCCACGAGAGAGGCGAGGAGAAACCCCCGACCTGTCCCTCGGTCACGCCGAAGAGGAAGAGACCGGCGGCGAGCGCGAGCAGGAGGCCGCCGGGCAGGTCGAAAGAGGAGTCGCTCTTATCCGAGAACGTATCCGGCAAGACGCGGAGCGAGAGGAAGGGAACACAGTGACTGTGCGCGGCGCCGAGTAGAAGCATGCGTGGACCAGGCGGAGACAAACGAAACCTCGTTCCTCGATTTGGTTATCTCTGCAGCAGGTCCACGGGCTGCCGCCGGTCCTCGGGTGCTATGGAACGTGTTGATGAGCGGCGACGTCATCGCCCCGCGAAATCCGCGTCATGCCTGTGTCTCCTTTGCCTCGGTGCCGGCGGTGATCTCCCGTTTTTCTCTGGCCTTTCCAGAGATCTCCCCCGTTTCTTCCTCGAGCATCGCCCGCAGATAGAGGCTGACCCAGGTACGATACGGGCGCCAGTGCTCGGCTATCTTCTCTAATTCCTCAATCAGGGGGGGAGAGTCGAGGCCGTAGGCCATGGCGACGGCCCGTCTCAGCCTGGGTTCGTACATCGGCAGATAATCCGGCTCACCGGCTCCGCGCAACAGTATGAGCTCGGCCGAGAAGTTCCCGATACCCGGCAACTTCTTCAACTCCTCTAGCGCCTTCTCCACAGGCAACGAGCGTAGGTAGCCAGCGTCCAGCTTCCCCTCCATGGCTGCCTGCGCGAGGTGACGTAAGTTTTCGATCTTCCGCCCGAAGAGCCCGGGGAAGCTCTCTAACCGCATCAGCCGCGATGGCCCCGGAAAGGTGCGTACCGGCTCGCCGCGTATCTCCACGATTGCCCCCAACTCCTCTGCCATGCGAGCTTTGATCCCCGCAGCCTGCATGATGCGGATGCGGTGGCTGATGAGTGCCCAGGCCGCTGCCTCATACGGAGAATAGAAGCAAACCGGACGCAGACCAGGATAGCGCGCCTGTAGCCTCCCCACCACCGGATCCCGCTCGCCCACCTCCACGAAGCCGCGCCCGTCCACGTCGAGCGAGAGTATGCGCGCAACCTGGGCACCCACCACTTCAGCATCCGCCTCGCCAAACACCTCGCCAAACACCTCGCCGACGATCTTCTCACCCTCGGGGCGCACATAGACCCCCGCAACCCGCTCGTCCCTTTTGGCGAAGCCATCGACAACGAAAGCGAAACGGAGATGGTCCTCTCCACCCCCTTCGTAAGCAGCGGGAACGAATCCCTCCAGGAATCTCGCGCTCATCGCTAGCGAGTACGGACCCACCGGGCCTATCTCAAAACTGCTCATCAGCCACCTCGCAATCCCCGTCTGATAGAATTATCAGTATGCTGATATTATATAAGGATGCTGATAACTTTGCAAGGGGTATTTATGAGAACCACGGACGTATTGGAGAGCAGGATCGGGTACCAGTTGAAGCGAGCTGAGCACGCGTTGCGGCTCGAGATGGATGGCGCGCTCCGGGATGTGGGGTTGACCACGCCCCAGTACGCGGCGTTGAGTGTGCTCGGGGATGAGCCGGGTTTATCGGGGGCGGAGCTGGCCCGGCGGTGCTTCGTCACGCCTCAGACGATGAACGCGATCGTGGTGAACCTGGAGGCAGCCGGGCTCCTGTTGCGCCGGTCCCATCCGGAGCACGGCCGCGTGCTGCAAGCCTACCTGACGGCGGCGGGTGAGGAGTTGGTGTCTCGGGCGCACGAGATGGTCGAGGCCATCGAGACCCGCATGCTGGCGGGTTTGAATCCGGAGGACCGCCTTCAGCTCCTGAACGCGCTGCGGAGTTGTGTGGATTCGCTAGAAGCTAAAGCAGACAGGATAGCTGCCGACGCTCCGGGGGAATAAAAAGGGCTCCCCGTTAGAGGAGCC
>JAWWQA010000342.1:0-6844 GCA_033854695.1 Rubrobacteraceae bacterium | reverse complement strand
TTGGGACTAGTCGGGCTACTAGTCGGGCTGTATGTGCACGTATCGGAGGAAGCTGGCCTCCTCGGGCTGGTCGGTTTCCTGGTGGCTTTCTTTGGCACGGCGCTGGGAACCCAAGGAGATCTCTGGGCTCTTTTGCTTGCCGACCTAGGATTCGCTTTGTTTGGTGTGGCTAGTCTAAGATCTGGGGTTTACCCGCGCCGTGCCAGCATACTCCTCATCATCGGCGCGGTGCTCTCTGGTGTGGCAGCTTGTGTACACGAGTTCATCGGGGTTGGCATGCTGGGAGTGTCGGTCGAGGTAATAGGAGATATTGGGGACATCATCTTTTCGGCGTCTCTAGTCTGGCTGGGCTTGAGTCTCTTCAGGCGTAGGGCTGAAGAAGTTCAGCGCCCCCACATAAGCCAAGCTTCGGAGAGCATCTAAAGAGATAACGCATCCTTATTCATGATCTGCCGTGGGGCGCTCGAATCCCTCGACGTGCTCTCGGTTGTCGGATTGCCGATGCTGCGTCGGGCCGCGCCCGCCGCCGCGGGGCTCGCCTTGGGTCTCTTGATCGGTAATCTCATGGCATCTCGAAAGACGTTGCTTGCCTACCAGGAAGCCATGAGGCTTATGAGCTACGGGCAGCTCTATGGGCCTCCTAACAACAGATGGTGGCGACGGCCCAGGGGCTAATACTACGTTGGTTGCTTGCGGCTGCGAATGCTCTTGTGAGCGCACTGTCTACGTGGGCTGCCGCCTTTGTGATAGGAGGAATCGCCGTATTCCTGCTCGGCGTCGAAACCAAGAGACAGGCCCTGTCCGACACAATATCCGGCCCTCCAGGAGAGTGAACAAAGCCAAGACTTGCCACGCTTGCTCATGAAGCCTGGCCAAGGCATAGAGCACCGGACACCGAAGGTCGGGAGCAACCAAGGTCTTTCGTCAGGCAGTCATTAGGCGCCGGTAGGAGGCAGCTCCAGGCGCTGGCCCGGGTGGATCCGGCGGCCCTCCATCTCGTTCGCTTGCCGGATAGCTTCGATAGCTACCCTTGGGTCTTCCGAGGGCGGGTAGTAGTCGAGGGCTATCGACCACAGCGTGTCACCCGGAGCAACAGTGTAGGAGATAGGGAGCTGTTCTGCATCGGCCCACGTGCCAGCGTAAAGGACACTGGAGACCACGGCCACGAAGAACAGTGCCCCTACCCGCCGCCTACGGTATACGTACGCTGGTTTCACCAGAAGAAGATAAAGGACGCTCTGGCCTTTTCCAACGCCTTTCTTGGGAAAGTTGTTCTACCTTCGAGCAAGCAAAACAGACAGGAGGCTCCACACTCACGGCCTCCGCGTGAACACCAGCGAGGGCAGGGATCACGCTCAAGACCGGGCCGAAGATCTCGTCCTGTGCCACCGTCATTCGGTTGTCCACATTCGTGAGGATCGTCGGCTCTAAGAAGTGTGATAGGGTCTTTGCCGTAACGCAACACCCCTATAACTTCAGCTCGATCTTCTATGAAAGCAAAATCTATCTCTCCTCAGATTGCTTAAGTCTGCTGCAGACTAGAGATGGTTTCGGAATCAAAGCCCAGCTCCTTGAGTATGGCTTCGTTATGCTGGCCTACTTCGGGGATGGGCTTCATCTGGCTCTCCCAGCCGTCCGTGGTCACCGGAGGTATCAGCGCCCGCAAGGGTCCCGCCGGAGATCCCACCTCGCGCCAGCGGTCGCGTGCTTCGAGCTGTGGGTGGTCGAGGAAATCCCTGATGTTCCTCATCCGGGCGTTGGCTATCTGCGCTTGCTCCAGGCGCTCTATCGCCTCCTCACCGGAGAGGCTTCCGAAGACGCCGTCGATCTCCTCATCGAGGGCATCCCGGTTCTCCACCCGGTGCGAGTTGGTATCGAACCGCTCGTCGCTCGCGAGTTCGGGGCGTTCCAAGACGGTCTCACAGAACTTCTCCCACTCCCGCTCGTTCTGGATGCCTATGAAAACGATCTCCCCATCGCCGCACTCGAAGGGCCCGTAGGGAGCGATCGAGGCGTGGCGGGCGCCACTCCTTCTTGGCTGCTCGCCCCCGTAGAGGGTGTAGTACGCCGGAAAGCCCATACACTCCCCCAGGGCCTCGAACAGCGAGACCTCCAGGGCCGCGCCCTCTCCGGTCCTCTCCCGGTGCAAAAGGGCCGAGAGGATGCCCGAGTAGGCATACATCCCACAGGCGATGTCCGCCGCCGAGATGCCCACCTTCGAAGGGGTTTCGGGGGTGCCGGTGATCGAGACCAGCCCAGTTTCACACTGCACCAGGAGGTCGTAGGCCTTCTTGTCCCGGTAAGGACCCGAAGAGCCGTAGCCCGAGATGTTGCAGACGATCAAGCGCGGATGTTTCTCCCGTAGCTCTTGGGTCCCGAAGCCCAGGCGCTCGGCGGCGCCGGGCGCCAGGTTCTGCGCGAACACGTCAGCCGTGGCGATGAGGCGATTCAAAACCTCCTTCGCCCTTTCCTGCTTGAGGTCGAGTGCGAGCGACTCCTTGGAGCGGTTGAGCCAGACGAAGTGGCTCGAGAGGCCCTTGACGGTCTCGTCGTAGGAGCGGGCGAAATCCCCGACCCCGGGACGTTCTACTTTGATCACACGCGCCCCAAGATCGGCGAGCTGGCGGGTGGCGAACGGGGTGGCTACAGCCTGCTCTAAAGAGACGACGGTTATACCTTCCAGGGGCAGCATCAGAACGACCTCGGCAGGCCGAGGACGTGCTCCCCTATATAGGAGAGGATGAGGTTGGTCGAGATCGGGGCGACCTGGTAGAGCCGCGTTTCCCGGAACTTCCTCTCCACGTCGTACTCGGCATCTACCCCATATCCTCCAAGGGTTTGCATGGCGACGTTTGCCGCTTCCCAACTCGCGTCCGCCGCCAGGAGCTTCGCCATGTTCGCCTCCGCACCGCACTTCTCGCCGCTGTCGAAGAGACCCGCAGCATTCTGTACCATCAGGTTCGCAGCCTCGACGTGTGCGTACGCCTCCGCGATGGGAAACTGAATACCCTGGTTCTGGCCGATCTTCCGCCCGAAGACCTCCCGCTCGTTCGCCCGCTGCGTGGCCCGATCTATGAAGAAGCGTCCGTCACCGATGCATTCGGCGGCGATGAGAATGCGCTCGGCGTTCATGCCGTCCAGGATGTAGCGTAAGCCCTCGCCCTCCTCGCCGATGAGGTTCTCCGCCGGCACCTCGACCTCCTTGAACTCTAGTTTGTTGGTGAAGTTGTTCATCATCACCCGGCGCCTCTCGACCTTCAGGTTTTTGTCGATTATGGGTCTCAGGTCTACGATGAACACGGAGAGACCGTGCGATCGCTTCTCGACCTCTTCCAGCGGCGTGGTGCGGGCTAGAAGTATCATAAGATCCGAGTACTGCACCCTGGAAATGTAGATCTTACGCCCGTTCACGACGTACTTGTCCCCGCGCTTCTTGGCGAACGTGGAGATCGAAGTCGTGTCGGTCCCGGCCTCCGGCTCGGTGACGCCGAAGGCTTGCAAGCGCAGCTCCTCGCTGGCTATCTTCGGCAGGTACTCTCTCTTCTGCTCCTCGGAGCCGTGCCGCAGGAGCGTGCCCATCGTGTACATCTGAGCGTGGGCAGGGTTCGCGTTCGCGCCCGAGCGATTGGCTTCCTCGAGAATGGCGCATGCACTTCGCAGGTCGACGCCCATCCCACCATACTCCTCCGGGATGAGCGCGGCGAGATAGCCGGCCTCAGCCATGGCTTTGACAAACTCCCCGGGGTACTCGCGTTTGGCGTCGAGGTCACGCCAGTATTCGTTCGGGAACCTTCCGCAGACCTCCCGTACTCCCTGGCGCAGTTCCTCCTCGCGGGTTTTCTCGGTACTTATCAAAGGTTTGCGTCTCCTTGTAGTTTGCTTTCTGTACGTTGTTCGGGAGATAGCGAGTAGCGAGCCGTGTTTTTTCCTACTCCCTACTCCCTACTCCCTACTCCCTACTCCCGGTTTTTCGAGCAGGTCGCGCACGTTCGGTTCGTGGTCGAGATTCCAGGCCCGGTCGATGATCCGGGTCATCTCCTCGGCTGTGGCCCCACCCCGGTATTTCGCCAGGTTCCGGGCTTTTTCTTCTATCTCCTCGCGACTCAGAGTGTTGTTGGGATCGCCCTTTGGCACGTCTACGCGGGACGTGATGGTCGCGCCGCCGGTAGTTTCGATCTCTACCAGACCGATCCAACGCTCCGGGTAGGCTGCGTCCACCTCCGGGTCCAGGACCATCTCCACCCGCTTCGAAAACGCGCGAAGCCCCGGATCTTGCAGGGCCTCCTCTGTGAAGTCGTCTATCCTGGCACTACTTTTGAGCGCGACCAGGGCGAGCACAAAGCCCATAGAGAACTTGGACTGGTGGATGGTTCTGGGATCGGTCACCGGGCCGAGCACGTCTATGGCCGGCGAGTGCACCCTGGCGCGTACTCGCGCTATGTCGTCGGTCCCAAGCCCATGCTCTTGCATTCCTTCGAGCAGCGCGTCAGCGGCCGGGTGGGTGTGGCGGCAGGAGGCATGGTACTTGAAGGAGGTCTCCAGCATGGCCCACTTTTCTCCGAGACCTTCGGTCAGCTTCGCCGGGTCCGCATCCAAAGACATACCGGCGGCCATCCCTCGATCCCCTTCCAGGACGCGCCGGGCGCCGATGAAGCCGTCACGGGCCAGGTAGGCGGAGAGTAGGCCGTCAGCGGCGGCCTTGGCGGTATGAAGCTGCTTGGAGTCGGCCGCGTCGCGCATAAACTCCCAAAGGCCCGCGGCCTGCGTCCCCGCTGAACCCAAAGCGTTGAGCGTCATCTCTTCGTCGGCGCCGAGCACGTGGGCGACGGCAGCCGCCGCGGCGAGCGTGCCCGCCGTACCGGTCGTGTGGAAGACCTCGTAGTGGGAGCGCCCCAAGAAGCTCCCGATCCTCACGCCTGCCTCGTAACCGGCGACCGAGGCGGCGATGAAATCCCGGCCCGAAGCGCCGATCTCCTGTGCGGCGGCCAAAGCCGCGGGGAAGACAACCGTCGCCGGGTGAAAGACCGCCCCGTTGTGTACGTCGTCCTGCTCCACAACGTGCGAAGAGGCGGCGTTGACGAGAGCAGCGAAGAGCGGAGAGGTGCACCGCCGCGAAGAGAGAATCTCCGCCGGACCGTGCGGCGGCCCCATCTTCTGTGCGAAGCTTTCCAGAGCACGGACCGGTCTTGCGTCCTTGCCCGCCAGCGCCGACGCTACCCAGTCCAGAAAGAATTCTTCGGTCCGTCCGACCACCTCGTCAGGCAGGGCCTCGTAGCGAAGGCTCGCGAGAAACGAGGCAAGGGCCTGAGTCGGTCGGCTGGTCGTGACAGTGCCGGTCATGTTTTCTCTCCTTCCGTGTCGACGAGTTTCGGACGAGACATCGCAGGACCGTGATCCCTCTTATAGACCATGATCGTGCGCTTGAAAGTGATTACGGCCTTACCGTCCTGGTTGTAACCGGTGGTCTTCACGGTGACGATGCCAACGTCCGAGCGGGACTTCGACTCGCGCGCCTCCAGAACCTCGGAGCGTGAGTAGATGGTGTCCCCCTCGAAGACAGGGTTGGGTAGCCGGACCTCGTCCCAGCCAAGGTTGGCGAAGACGTTCTGGGAGACGTCAGTGACACTCTGGCCGGTGACCAGCGCGAGCGTGAAGGTCGAGTCCACGAGCGGCTTACCGAACTCGGTCTGGGCCGCGTAGTGCTGATCGAAGTGAATAGGTGCTGTATTCTGGGTTAGGAGCGTGAACCAGATGTTGTCAGCCGCAATGACCGTCCGGCCCAAAGGGTGCTCGTAGACCTCTCCCAACTCGAAGTCCTCGAAGAAGCGCCCCCGCCAACCCTCTTTCATTCTCGCTCCCTTCGGTCTAGAAGTCCTCAGCTATCAGCTCTTGCCGCTCTGAGCGATACGTGGTCCGCGCTATCGCAGCTCACAAACTGTTCCGGCCTTCGTCGAGTCACGTCCGCCTCGTGGTCCCGGCGGCGTCCCGTTTTCCGTCATCTTGCTGATAGCTGACAGCTTTTATCACCAATTCTCCATCGACTCGCGCAGGATGTTGGCGAGATCTTCCTCCGTGGTCTCCCGCAGTGTCCCGACCAAGAGCCGCTGCTGCTTGACCGTCCCCTCGACCAGATCGTTTATGTCGTCCTCGTTGTAGCCGAACTCCCTGATTCCCCGCGGCCCGTCGTTTCTGCGCTCGACCATTAGTCTCCTTTCCCTCTTTGGGGCTTTCACACCCCAAGCTTAATGTGCTCGGCGGATTATGTACGCACAAATTGGTCCTGTCAACCTTATGCATGCATAAATTTGGTATGTACGAATAGGTTCTGTCGACCACTGCCCTGCAGGCCATGCTTAGAACAAGAGAGATTGCAGCGCGCGCAGAAAGGCTTGCAGATGCGCTAAGCGAAGATGCGCTAAGCCCCTCGGGCTGTTTACTTCACCGCATAGTAAGTACTGTTCCTAACAAAGGACCCTGATCAAGGGGGCGTTCTGCGGCGCATTTCCAGGCGGTAGGAGTAGCGCCTGGGGTTGTAGTGAGAGACGGCGAGCTCCACGGGGGTACCGTTAGCATCGCGGTAGAGGCGTTCGGCTCGCAAGATCGCCTCGTCCGGTTGGCAATCTATCATCGCCGAGACATCTGCGGGTGTTGGGACGGCCGTGATGTCCTGGCTGACTTCGGCGACGGGCGAGGAGATGAAGTGCTCCTCCAGCGTGCCGATTACGGTACCGGGCCCGTTGGCCGGCAAACCCTCGGCCCGCATGAGCTCACCTACCTCCGGAGGAAGATAGATGTGAGTTACGACGAACGGGACTCCTTCGTACAGCCTGCTTACCACGACGGC
>JAWWQA010000341.1:0-5074 GCA_033854695.1 Rubrobacteraceae bacterium | reverse complement strand
CCCCCTCTTCGTGCAGGGCGTCCTCGGCCAGACCGCCACCGGCTCGGGCACCGTTCTCACCCCGCTCGTCTTCGCCATGACCGGCGTCGGCGTAGTCGGTGGCCAGATCATCGCCCGCGTCAAGCGCGTCAAGCCGTTTACGCTCTTCGGCACGCTCGTAATGACCCTCGGCGTCTACCTTCTGAGCACCCTGGACATAAACTCCGGCACGAGCACCGTTGCCATCTTCCTTGCGGTCACCGGCCTCGGCCTCGGCCTCATCATGCCGACCGCAACCCTCGCCGTCCAGGCGACGGTCCGCAAGGAGATGCTGGGCGTGGCGACCTCGGCTACCCAGTTCATTCGCTCGGTCGGTTCGACTGTGGGGACGGCGGTCATAGGCTCACTCGTAACTTCCGGCTACGTCGAAGGGCTACGCGAGGGAGCTCCGACTCAAGCTCCCGAAAGTCTCGTCTCCGCGCTTGAGAACCCGCAAGCGCTCGTGAGCGACCAGGCCCGCGAGGCCCTTTCCCAGGCAGCCTCGACTTTCCCCGGTGGGGAGCAGGTCGTGGACCAGGTTGTGGAGGTCGCCCGGGAGGCGCTCTCCGGCTCCATCCACGATGGCTTTGTCTTCACGCTCGGGGCGGTTGGGTTGGCCATCGGCGCAGCCCTGTTGATGGAGAACATCCGCTTGGAGGAAAAGCTGGCCGTAAGTTCTCCGGAACAGAACGATCCCGCCGACGGTGCGGCGCTCGCCGTGTCCCTCGCCGACGCTCTGCGTAAGGACCCGGCCAGAAGTCTCAGGGATGAAGCCCTCGTCGGGTTTCTCCTCTCCATCGGAGGGACAGATATGTCCTCGGACCGGAAGAGAGCGGCCATCGGCCTTCTGGGCCTCGCGAACCGCATCGAATACGCAAACGGCGATTACCCCAACCTGGTCCAGGCGGCCGCTAAGCTGGCCAACGGTAGCGACGGTGACGAGCACGAGCGGGCCGTTCACGCCTCGAAGACGATCATCCGACCCCTCGCCGAGAGCTGTGGTGGGCCGGGTAAGGAGGCGCGACGTGTCATTAATCACCTGGAGTGAGAGAGGTTCGTAGCAACCCCGGCTCTACGTTAGTAAAATTGCGAGCGTCTTTAGGACGGTGAGGAGGCCTCGTGCCGGTCCGGACGGCAGGAGGCGTCAGGGTGTCTGGAGGTGACAATGCCGCGCACGCTCGCTGAGAAGATACTGCTTGCCCACACGGAGGCGGACGATGTTTCTCCAGGAGAGAACCTGTTGTGAATGACCGCAAATTAGACTTGGTTCTGGCGACTTTGCGCCGTCAGCTCGAGGAGATCTACGGCGAGCGTCTGGTACGGATGGTGCTCTACGGTTCTCGAGCTCGGGGTGAAGCGGAGCCGGGTTCCGATATCGACGTCCTGATCGTGCTCAAAGGACCGGTAAATCCGGGAGAGGAGATCACAAGGACAGGTGGTGTGGTTGCTGACCTTTCGCTACAGTTTGATGGAGTCGTTAGTTGCTTCTTTATGGACGAGGAGCGGTTTACGCACCGGCATGGACCGTTCCTGCGCAATATTCGCAGAGAGGGCATCATCGTATGACGGAAGACCAGCGCGAACTCCTCGAAGAGGCCAGGGACAGCATCGCGGCTGCCAGGCTCCTTCGCTTTTTCCAAACACTCCGCGGTAATTGCAGCCTTTGGCCAGCACTTCGCGAATACGGACAAGGTTCCAGTGCACTTTCACCGTTACCTTCTGGAAGCGCAGGAGCTGCGGCACAGTGGAGACTATGGCCCGCGAGATGCCGTGACCCAGGCGCTCCCGGCATTTATGCAGGACATGCTCTCGTCGGGCGGTCTGGTTTCCTGGAGTCATGAGCAGCTCGACGGACAATAGATAGGGAGGTTGCGATGACAGATCTAACGGGACAACGAGGAGTCGAGGCGGGGCGGTTGCGTAAGATGCTAGCGGGGCCTGAACCCGTGCTGGCCCCCGGGGCCTACGATGGCCTCACGGCTCGGCTCGTCGAGAAGTCCGGGTTCGAGGCGGTGTACATGACGGGCTTCGGCACGGCGGCCTCGCTTTTGGGACGCCCCGATGTCGGGCTTCTGACCCTAAGCGAGATGGTGGACAACGCCCGGCGTATCGTCCAGGCGGTCGGTGTTCCGGTAATCGCCGATGCCGACAACGGCTATGGTAACCCGATAAACGTCATCCGCACCGTGCGGGAGTACGAGACCGCCGGGGTCTCGGCCATACACATCGAGGATCAGGTAGCGCCCAAGAAGTGCGGCCACATAGAGGGCAAGCAGGTCATTGCTGCCGGCGAGATGGTCGAGAAAGCCCACGCGGCTGTGGAGGCCCGGCGCTCGGAGGATTTCCTGATCATCGCCCGCACGGACGCCCGTGTCGTCGAAGGCATGGATGGGGCGCTGGAACGGGCCCGCCGCTACCAGGAAGCTGGAGCTGACGTGCTCTTCGTCGAGGCGCCCGAGAGCGAGGAGGAAGTCGCAGCCGTGGCAGAGGCGTTCCCAGATACGCCCCTGCTCTTCAACTGGGTCGAGGGCGGCAAGACGCCGCCCGTCCCGTTCGATCGTCTAAAAGAGTTGGGTTTCCGTTTGATCATCTTTCCCATCAGCGCCCTGCTCGTGGCTACCCGTTTCGTGCAGGAAGTCTTGTCCCGGATTCGCGCCGACGGCACCCCTATCCCGGTAATGGACCAGCTGTTGCCGATGGAGGAGTTCCTCGACTTTATAGGTCTTCCAGAGATTCGAGAACTGGAAGAGCGCTTCGAGGATAAAGAGGTTCGAACCTCACGCTAGCTTCGGCAGGCCGGGAACGAGCTCCTTCTCTTCTACCGACTGGCCCTCTCCGGTGTGGATTTTCCTTTGTTCGATGGCGGAAGCTATAATAGAAGGGTCGAAAAGAATCAGGGAAAGAGGGCCGCTGGTGGCCGGCGGTTCGGGGCAAGGTTACGGAAGGGGCAAGAGTTTGACAGACAAGGCGCAGGCGACGGAGGATGGCAAGGCCCAGAGCAACGGTGGCGACGATAGCTTAACGGTGACGGACAACCGCACGGGTGAGAGCTACGACATCGAGATCACGGATGGCACCGTGCGAGCGATGGACTTCAGGCAGATCAAGGTCTCCGACGAGGACTTTGGTCTGATGACCTACGACCCCGGCTTCACCAACACGGCGAGCTGCCGGAGCGCCATCACCTACATAGACGGCGATAACGCCATCCTGGAGCATAGGGGAATTCCTATCGAGCAGCTAGCCGAGAACTCGTCGTTCCTGGAGGTGGCGTACCTCCTGGTCTACGGGTACCTACCCAACCAGAAGGAGCTCGACAACTGGATCTCCCAGGTCACGCACCACACTTACGTCCACGAGAATATAAAGAGCTTCATGGACGGCTTCCGGCACGACGCGAACCCGATGGGCATGTTGCTCGCCAGCGTAGGCGCGCTCTCAACCTTCTACCCGGAGGCCCGGGACGTGAACGACGAGTTTCAGCGGCACGTCTCGACGGTTCGCCTGATCGCGAAGATGCCCACCCTCGCGGCCTTTGCCTACCGCCACAGCCTCGGGCTGCCCTACGTCTACCCGGACAACGACCTCTCCTACACGGGCAACTTCCTCTCAATGCTCTTCAAGATGGCTGAGCCCCGCTACGAGCCTGACCCGCGCATCGAGAAGGCCCTCGACGTGCTCTTCATCCTGCACGCCGACCACGAGCAGAACTGCTCGGCGGCGGCGGTGAGGGTCGTGGGGAGCGCCCTCAACGACCCCTTTACCTCCGTCGCCGCCGGCGTCGCCGGGCTTTACGGACCGTCGCATGGCGGAGCGAACGTGGAAGTTCTCAAGATGCTCCAGAGGATAGGCTCGACCGATAACGTTGTCGACTTCCTGGAGGGCGTAAAGCAGGGTAACGAGCGGCTCATGGGCTTCGGTCACCGCGTCTACAAAAATTACGACCCGCGCGCCCGCATCATCCGCGGCCACGTAGACGAGGTCCTCGAGGCCACACACAAGGAGAGCGAGCTCCTCGACGTAGCCATAGAGCTCGAGAAGAGGGCGCTTGATGACGAGTACTTTACGAGTCGCAAGCTCTACCCCAACGTTGACTACTGGTCGGGGATCATCTACGAGGCGATGGGTATCCCCGCGGACGCCTTCACCGTGATGTTCGCCATAGGGCGGACCCCCGGCTGGATGGCTCAGTGGCTCGAGCTCATGAACGACGAGGAGTTCAGGATCGCCCGCCCTCGCCAGATCTACACCGGCCCCCACAACGTAGACTACGTCCCCGTAAGCGAGCGGTAGACAAACCAGGACGCACATCGCCCCGGAGAGGGCTCTCGGGGAGACCCTGGGAGCCCTCCTTTATTCCTTCACTACTACAGCGTTGTACAGCTTTCGCTGGCTGACCCAGCGCTTCCCTGTAGACCGCGTGGCGCGAAAGGTCCGGCTCGTCAGGTCTCGCAGAGAGGTGCCCCCACCTCCTCGATAGCGGCCCCCGAGCGCTTCGAAAGCGAGCAGAGTGACGCTGTGTCTCGATGCCTCCGGGATTGCCGAGGCGATTACGGCGTTGTTATTGATGTGGCGTATGTTTACTCTTCGTTGGCGGTGGGGTAATCCTCCTACTACGTGAAAGCAAGCGCTGTGAGGAGGAGTGTACTGTGGCTGGTGACGAAAGGTTGCGGGAACTCGAAGAGCGGTATGAGGACTACACGGTCTACGACAACGCCGGTGAGAAGATCGGCAAGGTCGACGACCTGTTCGTGGACGAGACCGACCGCGAAGAGTACATAGGCGTTAAGATGGGTCTCTTCGGGTTGTCTGGGACGACCCTCATCCCAATGGAGCTGGTACGTGCCAACGAGCGCGACCGCACCATAGAGGTCGCAGACTCCAAGGAGCATGTCAAGGATGCCCCCCACTACAGCGACGATGACGAAGTTACCCACGATTTCGAGGACAGGATCCGTCAACACTTTGGCCTCGAGACCATAGAGTCCTCCGCCGAGCGTGGCTCCTACGGCCGGTATGCCGGAGCTGGCGCGGGCGGAGCTGTCGGCGGGGCATC
>JAWWQA010000340.1:0-4162 GCA_033854695.1 Rubrobacteraceae bacterium | reverse complement strand
TTGGCCTTGGAGTCGTCAGAGATTCCCACGACTCTAATTCTATCGGAGGCTCTCCCAAAAGGGAGCCAGAGCCTTCCGCGCCGTCTCGACTGGCCTCACATTCCCCGAGTACCCCCATGCGGGCGATTCCTCTTCGACTCCCTGTATGGTGGCGGCGACGCTCGCGGTGAGAGCGTTCAGGTTGTAGCCTCCCTCGAGCGTGAGCGCCAGAGGTGCTGCCTCGACCTCGCGGGCCAGGGCTGCGAGCTGCGCCGCGAAGCGTCCGAAGGAGCCTGACTCCAGACGCATCCCTCCAAGAGGATCGGCGTCGTGAGCGTCGTAACCTGCCGAGACGAGGATCAACTCGGGACGAAACTCGCGCATAACGGGAACGAAGAAGCCGGCGAACGCCTCTGCATAGAGATCTTCCCCGGAGCGTCCGGGCAGGGGAACGTTTGCTGTGAAGCCCCGTCCCTGGCCCTCTCCAACCTCGCGGGCGTCGCCGGTGCCGGGGTAAAAGGGGCTCTGGTGGACCGAGAGGTAGAGCACCTCCCTATTGGCGTAGTAAATATCCTGGGTGCCGTTGCCATGGTGAACGTCCCAGTCGAAGATGGCGATCCTGCCCAGCCCCTGCGAGCGGGCGTGCTCGGCGGCTATCGCAACGTTGTTCAGCAGGCAGAATCCCATCCCATAATCCCTGCCAGCGTGGTGTCCCGGGGGACGGACGATGGCGAAGGCTGCGGTTCCGGAGAGGGCGCTATCGACAGCTCCGATGGCAGCCCCAGCCGCCAGTAGCGCGACCTCCCAGGAAGCCGAATTGAGGGCCGTATCGAAGTCGATGTAACCCCCGCCCAATGAGGAGAGCTCTTCGAGCTGCTCCAGGTAGGCGGGGGCGTGGACTGCTTCGAGGGCTGACCTCGGGGCGGGTTTGCACCGGCGTCGCTCCACCCTCACGCCGGCCTTTTCGGCTTCTTCGACCCCGGCAAGCGCCGCCGGGAACCTCTCTGGCGCCTCCACTTGGGCCATGTTGTTGACGTGGCGCTCTGAGGCGGGATCGCTGTATACGTGCACTCCTACGCTCCTAATCCCTACGGTAACCGCTCGAAAAGAGCTCTTCTTCTCACGCTATCCCGACTTAGGCTCCTCTCTTCGGCGGGTGGCCCAGGGCCTCGAGAATGTCCTCTGTGATCTTAGGAACCTCCTGGCCGGCGTCTACGATGGCGAGGATGCCTTGCTCCTCGTAGTGTTCTTTGATCGCCTCGGCCTCCTCGCGATAGGCTTCGAGCTGTCGCCGGATGGCCTCTTCCTCGTCGTCCTCGCGCTCCACAAACGGACCGGGGTCAAAACCCTCCTGCGGGTCCGGCGGAGGATCGTTCTCGAGATGGTATACCATGCCGGTTGCCAGACTATGCCGCCTGCCGCTGGTTATCCGCTCGATCAACTCCTCGTCGCTGGGTCCTTCTAGCATGATCACCCGGTCCAAACCGATACCGCGCTTCTCGAGCTCCTCGTCAAGGATACGGGCCTGCTTAATGGTGCGCGGACAGGCATCCAGGATCCAACCGCCCGCGGGCTGGAGGTGGGGCAGCGTCAGCTCCATGATAATGTCGTCCGGGACCGGCTCGCCCCGGTCACTGTAGCGTTTTAGCTTACGTCCAAGCTCAGTATCGGCCTCGATCTGATCCCGAACCAGACCCCCGGTCGAGATGCGTGCCCAGTTGAGCGCTTCTGAGACTCGCTGGGCCTGGGTCCCCTTGCCGGTGCCTACGGGCCCGAGCAACGATATCTTCATCTAGTAACCTCCTCGTAATCCTCCTTTGGCCGCGCAAGCCGCGCGCCATGCACCTCATCATCTTACCCAGTTTGAGACCTCGAACCCACCCTACGAACGTCGTCGCCAAACGGCCAGGGCTTGTGGGTTAACATCTGTCGAGCAGCTAAGACAACGTAGCAAGGAGCTTGGATGGTGCAACAGGAAGATAAACGAGTCTTGGGGCGCGAAACGCGTGGTCCCATAGGTGCACAGCAGCTGGACATGATACCGTGGAAACATGCTGGCACGGATGCGGTCGTAGAGTTCTCGACGAACGAGCTGACGGCGATCTGCCCGGTCACCGGACAGCCGGACTTCTACGAGCTGAAGCTGAGCTACCGTCCCGGGCAGCAACTCCTGGAATCGAAGGCGATGAAGCTCTACCTCTGGAGCTTTAGGGACAGGGGAATGTTCGCGGAGGACATGGCGGCGACGCTTCTCAAAGACCTCGTCGCCGCCTGCGAGCCCCTGGAGATGACCGTGGAGCTCACCCAGCAGGTGCGGGGCGGGCTGAAGATCCGGACCGTCGTGCGGTATCCCTCGAACGGAGGGACCTGACAGGAGAGCCGTAGCCCGGACCGGATAAAGATACTGTATGCAACGCTTCTATCCCACGTCCACATCCGTGGTGTCCACATCCAGGACACCGTCGAGGCCCATGATCTCCGCGACCGCCTCTTCGAGGTCCTCCTGGGTGGCCGCCCTGCCGGAAAGCTGCACAACACCGTCTTTTACGGAACGGACCTCCAGGTCCGTGTCGTTGATGAGGTCCTCCACGTCATCCTTGAGACTATAGTTGTCTTCCAGGAAAGGGTCTGTCTGTTCTTCTCCGGTGTCCGGGTCTATGTAGACGTCGGTGCGTGGGTAGCCGGATTCAACAGTGGTCGAGCCTTCGTCCTCCCAACCACCCGCCTCGTCCGCCCCGCGTTCTGACTCTTCCATAGAGATCGCCTCGTCCGGGTCCGTCGGCGTCGTCACGAACTGCCCTTCGTGCTCGTAGTCCTCGATATCGGACTGCGCGGGCGCATAGCCCTCCGGTCTCTCCTCATCCCCGAGGTGATCACCGGGCTCCTCGTCCGAGGGATCGGCGTGGAACGTGGCAAAGTCCGCCTCGGGATCGACGGTGAGCGCCGAGATGGGTAGTTCTAACTGCTCCTCTCCAAACTGCTCATCCCCTTCGTGCGTCACGATGACGTGCGTCACCTCTCCCGACTCCTCATCGGTGACGATCTCGGAGATTCTGCCGAGCACCTCGCCGTCCGCCGACCTCGCCTCCAATCCGACCAGACCTCGCTCCTCCACGCTACGTCTACCTCCTCGTATACTTATATCTGACAAGAATATCTATTTACCCCAGCACGGCATATGCTACCGCCTCAGCTTGATCTATACTCGAAAGGTAATAAAATCTAAGCGTGTCGTACTTAGATATTTAGAGGATTTGAGGGATTAATTTTCCCTGGGTACGGGAATGAGGGGGAGGAAGCACGAGTTGTTACAGGAGGCTATTTAGATGATATGTGAGAATTGTGGGGTGCGGCCGGTTGACGTACAGGTCTCCCAGCAGCAGGGAGGGCAGCGGACGACGGCTTATCTGTGCACTCAATGCGCGCGGCAGCTGGGCATGATCGGGGATGGTGGCTTTGGTGGCGCCAACCCGTTTGAGATGTTGCAGAACCTTATACAGCAGCAGAGCCAGGGGGGATCGGGTAACTTCTTCGAAGCGCTCACCGGGGAGGCTCGGGAGGCCGTGATGCGTGCTCGCGAGGTGTCGGCCGGGACGACCCCGACGGCGGCTATCGGGACGGATCACCTGCTCGCCGGCATAGTTACTGGGAACGGTATAGTTACGGAGGCCTTGAGGCGGGCCGGAGCGGACGTGGACGGGATGCGCGCGAACTTCAGCGAGTCCCGCGGGGATCCGGGGGATCAGGTCTACACCTTTACTCCGAGCGCCAAGCGAGCGTTGCAGCTCGCGTTCACGGCTGCGCGGCAGATGGGCTCGGCCCAGGTCGGGAGCGAGCACCTCTTGCTCGGGCTGCTCGGCGAGGGCGACGGCAACGCCTGCCAGATCCTCGCCCGCAACGGAGCCGGAGACCCGGACGCTCTGCGGCGTGAGATCGCACGCCTCTTGCAGCAGCGCGGCCAGATGGGCCCTGGTGCTGCCGCACCTGGCGGCGGTGGCCGCGGCGGTGGATTCGGTCCTGGTGGTGGCGGCTTCGGCGGTCCAGGTGGGCCGCAGGGCCAGCAGAGCAGCACGCCGACCCTGGACCAGATAACCCGCGACCTCACCGAGGCAGCCCGCAACGGCGAGCTCGACCCGGTCATGGGGCGGGCCGAGGAGATAGCGCGTGTGATCCGAATCCTCAG
>JAWWQA010000339.1:0-3885 GCA_033854695.1 Rubrobacteraceae bacterium | reverse complement strand
AGAAGAGCGGACGACGTAGTGGGCCGAAGCTTGTGCCCTGGGATTCTGGAACCAGTTTATGGCGCTCGACCAGGAACCCTGGACGACGTGGATAACTATCTTGTCGATCAGGTTGGAATAGGGACGGTTGGCCGCCGTATAGTTGTGGGAGTTAGCCGGCAGGTAGAGCGAGTTCCAGTAATCGCTGGCCATCAGATCGCTCCCTCCTGGGACGGCAGCACGACCTCCTCGCCGTCGAGGAGCTTCTCGTAAGAACCCTTCTTGAGCACGTCGAAGACCTGCTCAGCGTAGAGTTCGCCAGCCCCAAGCCCGGCCACCGCCTTGAACAATCTTCGTTTCCCCCTACCGGACACCGACCCGAAGTAGTCACCGAGACGGATGGGCCTATCTCCCTGGGCATCCGCCAAGAGCGCCGCTCCGCCGAGGATGTTCGACTTGCGGTCCGTCTTGAGCTGCCCCTCGGGAATTCCGGTCAGCCTTGAAGCATCGCCTAAAGTGTCCTCGTCATCGTTCCGGACGAGTTGCATGATCCCGTAAGCACCCTTGCCGTGAGGACTGCCAGGCTCGTGGGCGCTGGCCTCTGGGGGAGGCATCTCCCAGCGGGTGTTCACGTAGCCCATGGCGAGCAAGAGGCTCACCGGGACGTCGTACTCCTTTGCTGCCTCCTTGAACTCTGCCATAAGAGAAGAGTACGGTGAGCCCTCCTCCTGGGCAAAAACCGGCCCAGAGCCTATTACCCCTAGCAATGCGGCACATGCAATACCGGCGCCACTCAACTTAAGGAACTCCCGGCGGTTCATTCTCCCGGGTGACCCCGCGAAATCTTTAGAACGCATCCCCCCTCCAGGAATATCGTTGTATGTCTCTTATATACTATCATCGTCCAGTTCGAGGAATAAACTTAAGTGTTTTGGGTGAATTTCAGGACATTTTAGAAGATTCTCGCAGCCTTCTGTATGGCGTGTTCTCAACGCCTTCGGCTCCAGGCGTCGGTATAATCCGCCCATGAGCTCACAGAAAGCCGACGTCCTCATACTCTCGAGTGCCATAGGTAGCGGGCACATGCGGGCTAGCGCGGCCCTCACAGAAGGAATAAAGCTGCTGGCTCCCGAGCTAGAATGTCTGACGGTAGATTTTCCTCGGGAAGTCTCTCCCGCTATGGAAGCGCTGCTACGCCGCGCGTATCTGGAATCCTTAAAGCTAATGCCCGACGTATACGGCAGGATATACCGGATGTCGGAGCTTCGAGCCGCCGAGCCAGGCGCAACGCGCGTGGCCTCCAACGTCTATGAGAGGATATCTCAGGTTTCGGAGCTCTGGGCGAGCCGTTACGCCGGGGTATACCGGGAGGGCGATCACCCGGACACTCACCGGCGCTATCCGCGGGGATCCGGCCTCAGGACTTTGGGGCGTCTCGCGAAGGAGACTGAGGCAAAGGCCCTGGTCGCCCCGCACTTCTACGGCGCCGGAGTTTTGGGGAACTACAAAGAGGAAAACCCCCGGGTATTCGCCGCCGTGGTCCTGACCGATTACGTGCCGCACCCCGTAGGGGTCCCGCCCAACCTGGACCTTTACGTCGTGGCCGATGAAGCGGCGGCCGAGGCGGTGGAGAAGCTTGGAGTACCGGAGAAGCGCATCCATCCGACCGGCATCCCCATAGATCCGGTTTTCGAAGAGCCTGCGGACGTGCCGGGAGTCCGTAGGGATCTCCTGGGACTGCCCGAGGATAGAGGGGAAGACGACCTTCCGGTCGTAATCGTGATGGGCGGAGGCTTGGGTGGAGGAGACCTGGAGAGTTCGGTGGCTCTGCTCCTCGAGGCCAGCGCAGCCATGCACCTGGTCATACTCTGTGGTTCGAACACAAGTTCCTGCGAACGCCTTCGGTATCTGGCCGAGAAGCGGAGACGCTCGGCCATCTTCCTACCATTCACTAACCGGGTCCGGGATCTCATGGCGGCGTCCACGGTCCTCGTCACCAAACCCGGCGGTATGAGCTGCACAGAAGCCCTGTCTTTGAGTCTTCCCCAGGTTCTCTTTAATCCCATCCCCGGCCAAGAGGAGGACAACGCAGCGGCGATAGTCCGTTATGGTGCCGGGGTGATGGTAGAGAGCACCGACGACATACTGGGAGAGACCTTGAAGATCCTCACTAGCCCGAACCACCAGCGCCGGATGGTCGAAGCTGCACGTGCTGCCCACCGCCCGCACTCCGCCAGGTCCGCCGCCAGCCTCATTCTGGAGGGCCTGTCATGAGACACCAGCACACACGAGCCTGGCCTGCCGTCGCCGGACTGGCCATCGGCGGCACAGCCCTGGCCGGAGCCCGCACCATCGCCGGTATGCCGCCTCGCTCTGCCGTCACTGTAGCCTCCACGGGGATCGCTCTAGCCGCCGGTGGGCTCATGGTGTACGAGTGGCTCTCGCCCCGGTCCTGGCTCTACGGCCCCGTCTTCTGGCATGCTAGTACCGAGGAGCGTGTAATCGCCCTTACCTTCGATGACGGGCCGTGCCACCCTTACACAAGCCAGCTAATGGAAGTTTTAGACAGCGAGGGGGTTAGGGCCACCTTCTTCATGCCCGGACACAACGTTCGGCGCGAGCCGCATCTCGCCGCCGAGGTGGCCTCCCGCCATGCTGTCGGCAACCACACCTACACCCACCCGCACCTGACCTGGAGTCGTACCAGCAAGGTTCGAGAGGAGCTGGAGCGCGGACAAGAGGCGATCCATGATGCTACGGGGACCATCCCCATCATATTTCGCGTCCCCCATGGCTGGTACGGGCCACAGGTGATCTCCACCGCCGAGGAGCTGGGCATGCGCTGTGTGGGCTGGTCGGTTATGGCCTGGGACTGGAACCGCCCGCCGGCCGACACCATACAGCGTCGCATCCTAAGGGGGACAAGCCCCGGTGGTATCACTCTCCTGCACGACGGCCAGGACACCAACGCCTTCCCCGAAGCCGACCGCTCCCGCACCATAGCAGCCGTCCCGCAGATCATTCAGACTCTGAAGGACGAGGGATACGGCTTCGCTACCGTCCCAGAGCTGATAGCCCTCGACGCAGCGCAGCATCGTCGTCCTTAAGATCCCTCTACCGAGAATCAGCCGAGAGTTGCGCCGAACTCTGGCGGTCCCGCAAGAGTTCGGCGCAGGATGCGTGCCCGATCGCTCTCCTCTGCGACCAATGCAGACACCGTTCCCGAGAACATTTCCCCCACCACCGCGGCTAGAACCGGGCACCCATATGGGCTCCTTCTCGTAGCGGTCTACCCACAACACGAGCGCCACGTAGATAGGGACCGGCAGCGTGGCGAGCGCCATGCCCACCAGCAGCGGTGCAACTCCCATCTCGTCGCTCGCAATCCACAAATCTACCAAGCCAAGCAAGGCCATAAGGACGAAACCGGTTGCGATGAGCGCTTGCCCCGTGATCCTGGCGCCGCTGGGTACGGAACCGCCCGGGATGTTTGACCCACCCTGAGGAGCCGAAGTGCTCACTATTTTCCCCTTTCCCACACCCTTATCTCTTAATAGTTCTTAATAGTAGATGAGGTTAACATTACTCGCAACCTCTACATCAGGATGTGACCGTGCTTTGCTCAGAGCTGACTGAACAAAGCCATTCTCGGCCGGCTTCTGCTTTCCCTACTCACCATGAACACCCTAGAAGCAGCGGAAAAGCGAAACCTCTAACATTCGAGGCGTTGGCTCCCTACCCTCCAGGAGCTGATGGCCCTCCTTCGACGCAGCGCAGCGTCATCCCTGACAAAGAAGTCGTAGGCGTTGCTCGCCTCGATCCCCTCCCCATGGAGTCGCAATTGCAGCGTGGCACGTCCTGGGATCGGGAGCCTTGCCCTGGCGCGTCCGATCGTCGTTACCGAAC